>NZ_JBFUGT010000024.1:0-66480 GCF_056402775.1 Rhodococcus sp. P3_B8 | reverse complement strand
GCTGATCATCTTCTCGATTCTCACCGTCATCGGGCTCGTGGTGATGTCGATCCAGTACGTGAAGGTGCCGGTGCTGTTCGGCGTCGGGCGCTACGAGGTCAGCGTCCGACTGCCGTCCACCGGTGGGCTCTACTCGCACGCCAATGTCGCTTACCGCGGCACCAACATCGGTGTCGTCGAGAACGTGACGCTCACCGGCGACGGTGTGGAAGCGAAGATGTCACTCGACAGCGACTACAAGATTCCGGCCGACGTCGACGCGGCAGTCAAGAGCGTGTCGGCGGTCGGCGAGCAGTACGTCGATCTGATTCCCCGGGACGGCGCCGCCGAGGCCGACGGCCCGTACCTCGCGGACGGCGACGTGATCCCGTTGGACCGGGCCACCATTCCGCAGGACGTCGGCGAAATGCTCGACCAGGCCGACGAACTGCTCGCCAGCATTTCGGACACCAGGCTGCAGACGGTGATCGACGAGGCGTTCACGGCGTTCAACGGATCGGGCCCCGACCTGCAGCGGCTCATCGACTCGGCCCGGTTGTTCGTCGAGGAGGCCGATGCGAACAGCGACGCGACGAAGGCCCTGATCGACCAGGTCGGCCCACTGCTCGACACCCAGGTGGTCAGCAGCGACGCCATCCGGTCGTGGACCCAGGACCTGGTGACGTTCACCGACCAGTTGCGGGCGAGCGACCCGAGCCTGCGGTCGGTGCTGGAGAAGGGCCCGGGAACGGCGCAGGAAGCCACCCGGCTGTTCCAGGACCTGCAGCCGACACTGCCGATTCTGCTGCGGAATCTGGTGAGCGTCGGCCAGGTCGGGGTGATCTACAACAAGAGCATCGAACAGGTGCTGGTCATCTACCCACCCCTGACCGCGGCGCTCGTGACGGCCGCGACCGGCGGGCCGGTGGAGGACGGCGCGATTGTCGACTTCGCCCTGCAACTGCACGACCCGCCGGCCTGCACGACGGGATTCCTGCCCCCGGAGCAACGCCGGTCGGGAGATCAGACCGACCCGATCGCGACACCGAACGACCTGTACTGCAAGGCCGCTCCGGACGATCCGGCCGTGGTGCGCGGCGCGCGGAACCTGCCGTGCATGGAGTTCCCGGGACGTCGCGCGCCGACGGTCGAGGCGTGCCGCGAGGGCTGGGAGGCGTCGGGCAACAACCCGCCGTACGGGCCGATCATGCCGCCGGATGTACCCTCGTACACAGCCGTTCCGAGTTCCTACGAAGGCGCCGCGGGTGCACCGGTCGCGGCCGTGCCCTACGACCCGGCCACCGGTAGCTTCATTGGTTCGGATGGAAAGACGTACACCCAACCGGATCTGGCGGTGCAGGGAAAGGACTCGACGTGGCAGACGATGATGACAGGTCAGCAGATTTGAGTTCCAGCACAGACGAG
Organism: Rhodococcus sp. P3_B8; assembly: GCF_056402775.1. Lineage (NCBI taxonomy): Bacteria > Bacillati > Actinomycetota > Actinomycetes > Mycobacteriales > Nocardiaceae > Rhodococcus > Rhodococcus sp. P3_B8. The sequence continues at coordinate 65,076 of NZ_JBFUGT010000024.1, read as the reverse complement.
CGCGCAACCGACTCCGCGGAGCAGGCGACCGAGCAGAGCTCCGCGGCGAAGGACCGGAGCAGGCGCAGGGCGGTCCGGCACGCCGGCCCGCCGGTGGGGGAGACCGAGGCCCCGAAGCCGGTGGTCCTGGCCAAGCCGGCAGACGCGAACGCCGCGCCCGAGGCGGAAAAGGTGTCGACGGCGAAGGTCGCGTCCCCGGACGCTCCGGCGCCCGACGCGCCGAAGCAGCGTCGTCCCCTGAAGTCGTTGCTCGCGTGGGGTGTTACCGCGGTGGTCGTCGTCGCACTGGTCGTCGCGGCGGTGGTCCTGCTGCTCGACCAACAGTCCGCACGGGAACGGGACGACCGCCGTCAGGCCTTCGTCGACACGGCCCGGCAGACGGTGCTCAACCTGACAACCATCCATCCCGAGACCGCGAAGGAAGACGTCGACCGGATCATCGCCGGCGCGTCGGGTCAGTTCCTCGAAGAGTTCCAGGGCCGTGAGGATCCGTTCGTCGGCGTCGTGCGGGATGCGAATGTGACTACCGAGGGCCAGGTTGTCGAGGCCGGTGTCGAGAACGGGAGCGAGACCTCGATCTCGGCGAACGTTCTGGTGGCCGCGCGGACGATGGTCAGCAGCAAGGAACAGCCCGAACCCTCACCGCGCGACTTCCGAATGCGAGTGACCGTCAGCGACGTCGACGGAAAGTTGACCGCATCGAAGGTGGAGTTCGTCCCATGACCGACAACAACGAAGACAAGCGAAAGTTCGCCGTCACCAAGCAGACAGCGCTGAAGATCGCGGCCGCGGTCGTGGTGGTCGCCCTCGCGGTGGTGGTGGGTTTCCTCTGGTACGACCACCGGCAGGACCAACTCGCGGAGCAGGCGCGCACCGAGGCCGTCGACGCCGCGGGCAAGCAGGCTGTCGCGATGCTGGCGTACGACTTCGCCGACGTCGACAACCAGTTGGCGGCTGCCGCAGACGGACTCACCGGTTCTTTCCGCGACGACTACACCACGCTCGTGCAGGAAACGATCGCGCCGGGCGCCAAGGAGAAGCAACTCACCGTGCAGGTGTCGGTGCAGGCCGCGGCGCCCGTGTCGACCACACCCGACGAGGCGGTGGTTCTGCTGTACCTCAACCAGACGACGACGAGCGCCGACGCTCCCGACGCCCGGACGTCGGGCAGCCGCGTGCGGGTGTCGCTGCAGAAGGTCGACGACGACTGGCTCGTCGATCAGCTGACCCCGGTGTAGCGGTGCCGGACTCCACGCCGACCGTGGCGGAACTCCTTGCTGTCGTGGGGCGTTCACCGTCCGCGGTCGCGGTGCACGACCGCGCCGCGTGGGTCGGGCTGTTCTCGGACGGCGCTCGGGTCAACGACCCGGTGGGCTCGCGGCCACACGTCGGCACGAAGGCGATCGAACGGTTCTACGACACGTTCATCGCCCCCAATTCGATCACGTTCCATGTGAAGCGGGACGTGGTCTGCGGAATGACCGTGGTCCGCGACCTCGACCTCGAGACCCGGATGTCGACGGGAGTGGTGCTGACGGTGCCGATGCACCTGCGCTACGACCTCGTGGCGGAGTCGGGTGTCGTGGCCGTCGACGGGTTGTATGCGCACTGGGAACTGTCCGTGATGATCGCCCAGTTGGCCGCGGCGGGGTGGCGGGGCGCGGCGGCATCGGTGAAGCTGGCACCGCAACTTCTCGCGAATCAGGGCGTTCTCGGTGTAACAGGTTTCGTGCGAGGCCTGCGGACCGTCGGGCGTCCGGGTAGGAATGCCGCCACCGGATTTCTGGTCGCCGTCCGGCGTCAGGACGCGGCCGCGATGTCGGAGAGGCTTGCTCCCGGTGCGGTTCTCGAGTTGTCGACGGGTGCCCCGCTCTCGCCCACTCACTTCGCGGACAGTCTCCGTGACCTGCAGTGGAGCAAGATGATCGTGGCGGGGCGTACCGTGACGGCATCCGTGCGCGCTGCCGGCTGGGAGGGTGTGGCCCTGCTGGAGTTCGCACACCGATCCCACGAGATCGCACGAGTGCGGATGTTCGTCGAGGCAGTCACCCCCTTCACAAAATGAAACAAGTTCTAGTACTGTCGGGGTCTCCTGGCCGATTGCCGACGCACGACGCTGCGTCGCCTGGCCACAACCGAACGGGGAGTCGTCGATGAAGGTTGCAGTAACCGGCGCCGCGGGATTCGTGGGCAACAATCTGCTGAATCTGCTGGTCGAGGCGGGGCACGAGGTGACCGCAATCGACCGCGTGCGTTCCCGGTACGCACCCGAATACGGGGTCACGTGGGTGAATGCCGACGTACTCGACGTCGAATCCATGAAGCGGGCGCTGGACGGCGCCGAGGTGGTCTACCACCTGGTCGCGATGATCACCCTCGCCCAGAAGGACGACCTGGCCTGGACCGTCAACACCAAGGGCGTGCGTACCGTCGCCGAAGCCGCTCTCGCAGTGGGTGTTCGGCGGATGGTGCATTGCAGTTCCGTGCACTCCTTCGATCAGAGCAATTGCGGCGGAACGCTCGACGAGAACTCACCCCGGTCCGTCGACGCGTCGATCCCGGTGTACGACAGGTCCAAATGGGCGGGCGAGATCGAACTCAGCGAAGTGGTCGAGGCCGGGCTCGATGCGGTGATCTGCAATCCCACCGGGGTGTACGGGCCCGTCGACTACGGACTGTCGCGGGTGAACGCATTGCTGCGCAACGCCGCTCGCGGCCGGGTTCCCGCGGCGGTGCAGGGCGGTTTCGACTTCGTCGACGTCCGCGACGTCGCCGCCGGACTGATCGCCGCCGGGGAAAAGGGCCGGACCGGTGAGAACTACCTGATCTCGGGGCACATGCTCGGCATGCACGATGCCGTGAGGAGGGCTGCGCGTGCGGCGGGTCGTCGGGGGCCGCTGTACTCGTTCCCACTCAGCGTCATCGAACGCGTGCTGCCGATCGCCGAACCGATCGGGGCCCGGTTCGGATCCGACGTTCTGTCACGGTCGGCGATGTCGGCGCTGCTCGCGGCGCCCGTCATCGACGGCTCCAAGGCGCGGTCCGAACTCGGCTACGTTCCGCGTCCCGCCGACGAGACGATCCGCGACTTCGTCGGCTTCCTGGTGACGTCCGGTCAGCTGAGCCGGGGAGGTCAGTTCTCCCCGGTCGCGTCCTCGTTGTAGTCGGACTCGGAAGCCTCGGCGGGCGCGATCAGCGCGGGGCCGGCGGCGCCGCCGTGAGCGAGGGCGTCGAGGAAGGACCTGGCCCACCGGTCGACGTCGTGTGCGAGGACCTGCCTGCGCAGGGCCCGCATGTGGCGTCGGCCGTCCTCCTTCGGCTGGCCCAGGGCCTGCTCCATCGCGTCCTTGACACTGTCGAGATCGTGCGGATTGCACAGGAACGCCTGACGCAGTTCGGCGGCCGCGCCGGTGAACTCGCTGAGCAGCAGTGCGCCGCCGAGATCACTGCGGCACGCCACGTACTCCTTGGCGACGAGGTTCATGCCGTCACGCAGCGGAGTCACCAGCATCACGTCGGCGGCGACGAAGAACGCGATCAGCTCCTCGCGGGGGATCGGCCGGTGCAGGTAGTGCACCACCGGCCTGCCGACCTCGCTGTACTCGCCGTTGATCCGCGACACCTTGCGTTCGATGTCGTCGCGCATCTGCACGTAGCTGTCGACCCGCTCGCGGCTCGGCGTGGCCAGCTGCACCATCACCGTGTCGGCCGGGTCGATGCGCTGCTCGTCGAGCAACTCGTGCAGCGCGGCGAGGCGGACGTCGATGCCCTTCGTGTAATCGAGGCGGTCGACGCCGAGCATGATGTGTTTGGGATTGCCCAGTTCCTTGCGGATCTTCTTGGCGCGGTCCCGGATCGACTTGGATCGGGACTGTTCGTCCAGCTGCCCCGAATCGATGGAGATCGGAAACGCGCCGACGCGCACCGTGCGGAATCCCACCTGCACGACGCCGAGCTTGGAGCGCACGCCCACGTTGCCGCGGGACGTCTGCTGACCGGCGAGTTTGCGGGCCAGGTAGAGGAAGTTCTGGGCACCGCCCGGGAGGTGGAACCCGATCAGGTCGGCGCCGAGCAGGCCCTCGATGATCTCGGTGCGCCACGGCATCTGCATGAACAGTTCCACCGGCGGGAACGGAATGTGCAGGAAGAATCCGATGGTGAGGTCGGGGCGCAGCATGCGCAGCATCTTCGGAACGAGCTGCAGCTGATAGTCCTGGATCCATACCGTGGCGCCGTGCGCGGCCGCCTTCGACGTGGCCTCCGCGAAGCGCCGGTTGACCTCGACGTACGCGTTCCACCAGTCGCGGTTGTACTCGGGCTTGACGATGACGTCGTGGTACAGCGGCCAGAGGGTGGCGTTGGAGAAGCCCTCGTAGTAGTCGGCGATCTCCGCGGCGCTCAGCGGAACCGGGTAGAGCTCCAGGTCGTCCTCGACGACGGGATCGAGCTCGGCGTCCGCAACCCCCGCCCAGCCGACCCATGCGCCCTTGTTGCGGCGCAGGATCGGCTCGAGCGCGGTGACGAGGCCACCGGGGCTGCGCTTCCAGCGTGTGGTGCCGTCCGGAAGGCGTTCGAGGTCGACGGGGAGTCGGTTCGCGACGACGACGAAGTCGGCTTGCCCGGAAACAGGATCAGAAGTCGAGCGTGATGACGATGCTGACGATTCCGAACTGGCAGCCACGGGCTTCCTTCGCAGTCGAAGTGGATGAAATTCTCAGTCGAGCTTGCTGGTGGGTCCGATTCCGAGCATGGAGAGCAGCATTCTGCACTCGTCGGCATCTTCGGCGTATGCAGCGACAACGCGCTGCGCCTGGCGGGCGGTCTCGTCGGCTAGGGGTTCGAGATCCTCGTCCGCGATGTCGTTTTCGGCGGTCGTCTTCGCGGCCATCTTTGTCCTCTCGGGCTTGCTGCTGCGTCACGCGCAGTAGTTCGTATCGGCGACTCTATGAGAACCGGGCATGTCAACGCTAGTTGCCCATCGATTAGGGTTCATCTAGTTAGGGTCTGCTTACTTCGTTGGTGGGTGGGGAAGCGTCGGCGTTGGGAGTTACGCGCGTGAAGACTGGTGGCACCGCAATTCTGCTTCGCACGCTGGTGCGGAATCGTGTTCGGCTGGGGATCGGCACCGTGCTCGTCTGCCTGCATCAGGTGGCCGAGACACTGGTCCCGATCTCGATCGGTGTGATCGTCGACCGGGCCGTCGCGACCGGAGACGTGTTCGCTCTCGCGGTGTGGCTGTGCGCCCTGGCGCTGCTGTTCCTGGTGCTCACCGCGGCGTGGCGGTTCGGTGCGCGGTTCATCGTCGTGGCGATGCAGAACGAGGCCCACCAGCTGCGGATGGAGGTCGCGCACCGCATCCTCGACCCGCGGGGAGTGCGCACCGACCTGCGGGCCGGTGAGCTGCTGTCCGTGTCGACGTCGGACGCCGACCGCGCGGCCTGGATCGCGGACATCACACCGAGGGCCGCGGCGGCCCTCACCGCGGCGATCGGATCCGCCGTCGCCCTGCTGCTGATCGACGTTCCCCTCGGACTCGCCGTTCTGATCGGCACCCCCGTCATCCTCGGCCTCCTCCAACTCGCGGCGCCGCTGATCACCCGCCGGGCCACCGATCAGCAGGCCGCCGTCGCGCGGGCGTCCGCCATGGCCACCGACCTCGTGAGCGGGCTCCGGCCCCTGCGCGGGATCGGCGCCGAGGTGTCGGCCTCGCGGCGATACCGGACGGCCAGCCGCGACGCGCTCGGCGCCACCCTGCACACGGCGAAGAGTTCCGCCGTGTTCGCCGGGGTGTCGATGACCGTCAGCGCCCTCCTCGCCGTCGGTGTCGCGGGTGTCGCCGGCTGGTTCGCCCTCGAAGGACGCATCACCATCGGTGAACTGATCACCGTCGTCGGACTGTCCCAGTTCTTCATCGAACCGCTCGGCGTCCTGGCCGGCCTGCCCGGGTTCCTCGCCCTCGCCCGCGCGTCGGCGGACCGTCTCGCCCTGGTCCTGGACGCGGAACCCCTGCTGCCCGCCGGGTCCGGCCGGACACTCGACGGCAGCGAACTCAGCCTGAGCGGCGTGTCCTACCGGTCCCTGAGCGCGCTGGATCTCCGGGTCACCCCCGGCGAACTGCTCGGTGTCGTCGCGTACCGCCCGCAGGACGCGGAGGCGCTGGCCGCGCTGCTGTCCGGGCAGGTTCCGCCCGATCGGTACGACGGCGAACTGACGGTGGGCGGAGTGCGGTTGTCGGACGCGGATCTCGCGCAGGCCCGCCGGGCGCTGCTCGTCGAGCCGCACAACGGCGACCTGTTCTCCGGAACCGTCGCGTCGAACGTGACCGCGGGCAGACCCGGCGCCACGGCGTCCGAGGTGCAGGCGGCGCTCTCCGCGTCCGCGGCGGTGGACGTCGTCGAAGCACACCCCGAGGGCCTCGACCACGAGGTCGCCGACCGTGGGTCCTCGCTGTCCGGTGGTCAGCGGCAGCGGGTCGCCCTCGCGCGTGCACTGGTGGCGCAGTCGCCGGTGATGGTGCTGCACGATCCGACGACCGCGGTGGACGCGGTCACCGAACACACGATCGCGGGCGGCATCGCGGACCTGAGGCATCGCGACTCCGAGGACCGGCAGACGACGATCCTCATCACGAGCAGCCCCGCGCTGCTGTCCGTGACCGACCGCGTCGTCGTACTCGACGACGGAACGGTGGTCGGCGAGGGCACGCACTCGCAATTGGCGACCGAGAACGCGAACTACCGTCAGGCGGTCCTGCGATGAGTGAACTGCTGCCCATCGCGAACGCACGCGACACGTGGGCGTGGCTGAAGTCCGAACTGGGACGCCGCCGCGGCCGGAGCGTCGCCACCCTGCTGGTCGCCGCCGTCGCGGCCGGTATGGCGCTGGTCCCCGTCTACGTCTTCGGCGTCCTCGTCGACCGGGTGCAGGACGGTGCGCCGCCGTCCACCATCGGATGGGTGGTCGCGGTGATCGCGTCCGCCGCCGTGATCGGCGGTGTGTGCGCCGGGTTCGCGTCGTTCCTGATCCGCAGCCTCGGCGAGGGAATCCTGGCGGATCTGCGCGAACGCACCGTCGACCGGGCGCTCCGGCTGCCGATCCAGACGGTCGAACGCGTCGGCAGGGGCGACCTGCTGTCGCGGGTCGGCGACGACGTCGCGGTGATCGGCAAGGCCGTCACCGACGTGGTCCCCAACCTCGTCACGGCTGTCCTGCTGGTGGTGCTGAGCATGGTCACGATGCTCGGCATCGACTGGCGGCTCGGGCTCGCAGGCATGGTCGCGCTGCCGATGTACGCGCTGGCGATGCGCTGGTACCTGCCGCGGTCCGCACCGGTGTACGCCGCCGAACGCGTGGCGATGGGAGAGCGTTCGCAGGCCCTGATCAGCAGCATGCAGGGTGCCCGGACGGTGCGCGCCTACGGTCTGGAAGACAGCCATCTGGCGCAGATCAACGGTGCGTCGGAACAGGCCCGCGACCTGTCCGTCGGCGTCTTCGCACTGTTCACCCGGTTCGCTGGGCGCGGCAACCGGGCCGAGTTCGTGGGGCTCGCCACCATCCTCGCCGCCGGATTCGCGCTGGTGAACGCGGACATCGTCACCGTCGGCCAAACCACAACCGCGGCACTGCTCTTCCACCGGTTGTTCAATCCGATCGGCATGCTGATGTACACGTTCGACGAGGTGCAGTCGGCGGGTGCGAGCCTGGCCCGGCTCGTCGGCGTCGTCGACCTCGACGACGAGTCGGGCACCGGGACCGCCGCCGTCCGGGAGGCCGCCGATTCGACGCTCGAACTCGCCGACGTCCGGCACACCTACGACGGCAGCCACGAAGTGGTGCACGGCATCAGCCTGCACGTGAAGTCCGGTGAACGTGTCGCCCTCGTCGGCTCGACCGGAGCGGGCAAGACGACGGTCGCGGCGATCGCGGCCGGTTCGATCGTCCCGACGTCCGGGTCGGTGCGCATCGGCGGCACCGCGCTGCCCGATCTGGAGCCGGGGGGTCTCCGCCGCCGGGTCGCCATCGTCAGCCAGGAAGTCCACGTGTTCGCCGGACCGCTGATCGACGACCTTCGGCTCGCCGCACCCGACGCCTCCGAGGAAGACGCGGCGATGGCACTGAAGGCCGTCGGCGCCGACGGCTGGGTGAACGCACTGGACGACGGCGTCCAGACCGTGGTCGGGGAGGGCGGCCACGAGCTGACCGCCGCCCAGGCACAGCAATTGGCTCTGGCGCGACTCGTCCTCGCGAACCCGTCGGTCGCGATCCTGGACGAGGCGACCGCCGAAGCAGGCAGCGCGGGTGCGCGGGAACTCGAGGCGTCGGCCGAGGCCGCGACCCGTGGTCGCACGACGCTGGTGGTGGCCCACCGGTTGACGCAGGCGGCCGCCGCCGATCGGGTCGTCGTCCTCGAACACGGCCGGATCGTCGAGCAGGGTCCACATGCCGATCTCGTCGCCGCGGGTGGGCGCTACGCCGAACTCTGGTCGGCGTGGGAGGGGCGGTAGGGCGTTCCGCCCCGTGCGCCTTTCTGGTAGCTCCCGCTACCAGAAAGGCGCACGGGCGTCAGCTGAGGTAGCCGCCGCCGTGGGGGAAGAATTCGGTGCCGGCGAGTTCGGTGCCGTCGTCGAGCCGGACGCGCTGGATCTTGAGGCCCTTGTTCTGACCCGTGCGAGCGTCGGGCCCGGCGACGATGACCATTCCGTCGCCTTCGTGGATGAAGACACGCCCGGGCGTTCCACCGTAATTTCCTTCGGACACGGCGGCCTTCAGAACCCGGACACGCTGTCCCTTGTAATGGGTGAAGGCGTTCGGGTACGGGTCGGACTGCGCGCGGACGAGTCGTTCGATCGCGTCGGCGGGCCACGTCCAGTCGATGAGGCTGTCCTCGGGGGCACGCTTGTGGAAGAACGTGGCCTGCGAGCGGTCCTGTGGCGTCCAGTCCGTGCGACCGGACGCGATCAGCTCGAGTGCGTCGAGGGTGATCGGGCCGATCATGTCGACGGTGCGGTGGAACAGATCGGTGACGGTGTCCGTCGGCCCGACGGGCGTCGACCTCTGCAAAACGATGTCGCCGGCGTCGAGTTCCTCGTCCATCAGGTGCGCGGTGAGGCCTACTTCTTCTTCACCGTTGATGAGCGCCCAGATGAGCGGGGAGAATCCTGTGTACTTGGGCAGGAGCGAGTCGTGAATATTGAGGGTGCCGTAGCGGGGAGAGTCGAAGACGTCCCGTGGCAGCCAGGTGCGCCAGTTGTTGGCGACGACGATGTCGGGGTCGGCCTGCTTCAGCGCGGACTTGAAGTTTTCGTCCGGCTTGGTGGCGATGTGCACGGGCACCCCGTGCTCGGTGGCCAGGTCGGCGACGGAGTCCGCCCACATCTGTTCGTAGACGTGGTCGCTCTTGGGGTGGGTGATCGCGAGGACGACCTCATGGTCGGACTGGAGCAGGGCCTGCAGGGTACGGTGACCCCAGGTTTGATATCCGAGTGTGGCGACTCTCAACGCGGTCCTCCTGGACGAGCTTGTCGGTCAGCGCCGCATGCAAGCGGCCGCCAAGCCAGCTTAGGCTATCCAATCTAAAACGGTGAGACCGCCCATGGAAGGAAGGCAACATGACGATCGCCACGATCAACGGGATCCCCCTGAATTACCAGGTCAAGGGATCCGGCGATTTAGTGGTGCTCATCATGGGAACCGGCAGCCCGGGACGGGTGTGGGATCTGCATCAGACCCCTGCGCTCATCGACGCCGGCTACCGCGTCTGCACGTTCGACAACCGAGGCATCGCGCCGTCCGGTGAGAGCGTCGACGGGATCACCATGGACGACCTCGTCGCCGACACTGCGGGACTGATCGAGCACCTCGGCGGCGGACCGGCCCGTGTCGTCGGCACCTCGATGGGTGCCCGCGTCGCGCAGGAACTGGCCCTGACCCGGCCCGACCTCGTGCACAAGGCGGCGTTCCTCGCCGGTCACGCCCGCATGGACTACTTCCAGCAAACCCTCACCGAGGGCGAGCGCGCCCTCCACGACAGTGGTGTCGAACTCCCGGCCAAGTACCGGGCCGCGGTGACTGCCGTGATGAATCTGTCGCCCGCGTCGCTCGTCGACCCGCACACGGCCCGCGACTGGCTCGACCTGTTCGAGTTCAGCGGCGGCCGGACGTCGGACGGCGTGCGCGCGCAGATGGAGATGGACCGCAGCTTCGATCGCAGGCAGGCCTACCGGGCAATCACGACACCGTGCCTGTCCATCGGGTTCGCCGACGACAGGATGATCCCGCCGTATCTCTCGCGTGAGGTGGCCGAGGCGATCCCGTCGGCCCGGTACTACGAGATCCCCGACGTGGGGCATTACGGCTACCTCGAACAGCCCGAAGTGGTGAACAAGGTGCTGCTCGAGTTCCTCGCCAACTGACAATTCCGAGCGGCTGGGGCGATCACGGTGACGGCGAGGTTCTGATGGCGTTGGGTATTCCGCGCCTCGGGGTGGGCATCGTCCGGTACGACGTCGTGAACGGGGCCTTGTGGTGGGATGAAAAGGCCGCCGCCATCTTCGAGGACGACGGTTCCCGGCCACCGCTCGAATTGTGGCGGGAGCGGGTCCATTCCGAAGACATCGGCGCGGTGCGTCGCATGTTCGGTGACACCGCCGGGTCCGTCGGCGCGGAATGCGTGTTCCGCATCGTGCTGGCGGATCGGTCGACCCGGTACATCCTCACCCGCAGCATCGACGTCACCACCGACGCGTCCGGTGCCCCTGTCGAGCTGACGGGAGTGGTCATCGAACTCGGACACGTGGCCGGCCGGGACGTGCAGCTCGCGTCGTTGCTCGACCGGGTGGGCCTGGGGTTCATGGCGCTCGACGAGGACCTGCGGATCATCTACGTCAATTCCGGCTGCCTGCGGCACGTGCGGCGGTCGCGGGACGAACTGCTCGGCCGTGTCGTCACCGAGGTTCTTCCCGAAACGCAGGGCAGCTACTTCGACGCACTGTGCCGCAAGGTTCTCGCCACGGGCCGCGAGCAGCAGACCCGGGTGGACTCGCTGTACTCGCCGGGGATGACGATCGAGGTGACCGCCGCAGCCGATTCCGGCGCGCTGGTCGTGCATTTCCGGGACGTCACCGCGGAGATTACCGCTCAGCAGCAGGCGGAGGAGGCGCACGCGCTTCTTCTGCACGCTGCCACGCACGACAGTCTCACCGGACTGCTCAATCGCGCCGCTATCACGGAGCATCTGCAGCGTCTGTTCGAGCGTGGCGCGGGACCTGCTGTCGCGTTGTTCCTCGACGTCGACGGTTTCAAGGACGTCAACGACACCCGTGGGCATCGCGTCGGAGATCGCATCCTGCAGGGGGTGTCCGAGCATTTGCGCCTCGCGATGCGCGCGCCGGCCGCGGTCGGCAGGCTCGGCGGCGACGAGTTCGTCGCCATCCTTCCCGACGTCGACGAATGCGACGTCGACGACGTGGTGACCCGGATGCTCGCGTCGATCACGACACCGATCGACGTCGGCGACGAACTCCTCGTCGTGACCCTCAGCGTGGGGATGGCGCGCAGCACGTCGGCGCGCACGGTCGACGAACTGCTGCATCATGCGGACATCGCCCTCTACGCCGCCAAGCGTCGCGGTGGGAACACGGCGGTCTGGCACCACTAGGTTGCTGGGCGGCTGCCCCCGGCGGTAGCCGCCACCACCAGCGTGCCGAACCCGCGAACGCGCGGTATGTTTACGCGGTCGAAGGCGACGTCGGGACCGCTTCGGCGGGGTGAATGCCGGCGGCGGTGCGGGGGACACGCGTTCGTGGTGATTGAACTCGAATTGCCGCTGTGATAACTGGCACCTGTGAACTTGCCGGCAACCGGCTTGTTGCTGGTGGGTAGCCTAACCTAAACTCCCTCGGGTGCCCGTCGTTGGACGGGCGCTCTCGACGGACGATCGGATCACCATGTCTCCGGACCACTCGGCGGCTGCTCGCCCCCAGCGCACTTCGGCTGAGCGCACTTCTTCCTCGGCTCGCGTCGGTTCGGCGCCTGTCGCGTTGCCGGTGACGGCCGCGCAGTCCGAGGTGTGGGTCGGGCAGCAGTTGAACCCGGGCAGCCCGGTCTACAACCTCTCGCTCGTCGTCGAGGTCGCCGGCCGGATCGACCTGGACCGTGCCGCCGAGACGATCCGGAAGACCGTCGAACGGGCCGAAGCCCTGCACGTGCGTTTCGAGCGAGGCGACGGCAACGAACTGCTGCAGGTGCCGACAGCCCCCGACGGGTGGACCCTTGCGGTCGTGGACCTGCGCGGCGACGAGGATCCCGAAGCACGTGCGCGCGTGTGGATGGACCGCGACATGGAGACCGTGGTCGACGTCGAGGGCGACGAACCGCTGTTCCGGCACGCCCTGCTGCGCACCGGGGACGAGTCGGTGATCTGGTACCAGCGCTACCACCACAGCCTCATCGACGGATACGGCATCACTCTGCTCGTGGCCGACGTCGTCGATCGATACGAACACCCGGAACTCGAGACGTCCACGGCACCGTGGCCCCTCGACACGCTCGTGGCGTCCGACCGCGACTACCGTGCGTCGACGCGCTTCGCGTCCGACCGCGACTTCTGGATCGAGCAGGTGATCGATGCGCCGGAGCCGCCTCGGCTGCTCCCGCAGGTCGTCGACCACACCGGGGCGCCGATCTCCGCCGTCGTCGAGATCGACGGGGACGACGCCGACGCGATCTACACCTTCGCCTCCGACGCCGGGATCAGGCGCACCCGGCTGCCGCTCGCCGCGATCGTGGCGTACATCCACCGGTTCACCGGCCGCCGCGACCTCACGGTGTCGCTGCCGATGACGGCGCGGGTCGGACGCGAACTGCGCCGCATCCCCGGAATGTGCTCGACGATCCTGCCGCTCCGGGTGCAGGTGGATCCCGAGATGACGGTGGGTGAGCTCGCCACCCGCATCGACACGACGCTGATCTCGGTGCTGCGGCACGGGCGTTACCGCGGCGAGGACCTCGCCCGCGACCTGCGGTCGATCGATCCGGACCGTCAGATCCTCGGTCCCGGAATCAATTCCATGATGTTCGAGCATTCGCTGACGTTCGGCGGGTTCCCGGCGTGGGTGCGGGGTTCGGCCACCGGACCGGTCCGCGACCTCGATTTCTCCATCCGCGGTGGGCAGGATTCGGAGCCCATCCAGATCGATCTCCGGGCCCCGGCCGGTCTCGGCGCCGAGCTCGAGGAGCATCGTCGCAGGCTCGAGCACTTCGTCGGGCAGTTCGTCGCCGACCCGTCACAGCCCATCGCCTCGCTCGATCCGATGACCGAGGCCGAGCGCAGGCAGTTGCTGGTGGAGTTCAACGACACGGCGTCCCCGCAGGAATCGGTGACGGTTCCCGACCTCTTCCACGCTCAGGTGTCGCGGACGCCGGATGCCGAGGCCCTGATCGCCGGCGACACCCGGCTCACCTACCGCGAACTCGGGGAACGCGTGGCGCAGCTGTCCCATCACCTGCGCGCCCGCGGTGTCGAGGCGGAAACAGTTGTGGCGGTCGGTCTTCCGCGATCGGCGGACATGGTCATCGGACTGCTCGCCGTCATGTGTGCGGGTGGGGCGTTCGTGCCCCTCGACCCGTCGTGGCCGGAGGACCGCCGGACGTCGGTCCTCGCCGACGCCGGGGCCGCGCTCGTGCTCACCGGGCCCGGTGGAGTTGCCGACGCGGGGGAGCGGGCCGTGCCGATCGACCTCGCGGCGTGGGCGTACGCCGAGGAGCCCACCGAGCCGCCCGCGGTGACCGTGCAGGGTTCGCGGCTGGCGTATGTCATCTTCACGTCGGGTTCCACGGGCAGGCCCAAGGGCGCCATGATCCGTCACGAGGCCGTCTGCGCGCGACTGCTGTGGCAGCGCGACGAGATCCTGGGCTTCGGGCCCGCGGACGCGTCGCTGTTCAAGGCGCCGCTGTCGTTCGACATCTCCGTGAACGAGATTCTACTGCCTCTGGTGGCGGGTGGCCGGCTGGTGGTGGCCGAGCCCGGCGGGGAGCGGGACCCGCAGTATCTGCTGGACCTGATCGCCGGCGAGTCGGTGACGTTCGTCTACCTCGTGTCGTCGATGCTGGACGTGCTGCTCGACCTGTCGCGGGGCACGGATCGGCTGGCGGCGCTGAAGCACGTGTGGTGTGGTGGCGAGGTTCTCACGCCGCGCCTGTTCGAGAGGTTCCGGTCGCAGCTCGCCATCACGCTGTACCACGGCTACGGCCCGGCGGAGGCGACGATCGGGGTGTCGCACGTGATCTATCGGGAGGATGCGGCGCGGATCGCGACGTCGATCGGTCGCCCGAACCCCAACACCCAGCTGTACGTGCTGGACGAACACCTGAACCCGGTGCCGCTCGGCACCGGCGGTGAGCTGTACGCCGGCGGATTCCTCCTCGGCCGCGGTTACGTGGACGCTCCGGGGCTGACGGCGTCCCGTTTCGTCGCCAACCCGTTCGCGAACGACGGCTCCCGGTTGTATCGAACCGGTGACCTCGCGCGGTGGGCGCCGGACGGGTCCCTCGACTTCCTCGGCCGCGCCGACAATCAGGTGAAGATCCGGGGCATGCGACTCGAACTCGAGGACGTCGAGGCGGGCATCGTGTCGCATCCCGACGTTCGGCACAGTGCCGTCGTCGTTCGGGAGACGCCCTCGGGAGCAAAGTATCTCGCGGCCTACGTCGTGACGAAGCAGGATTCGGTTCCGGACGTCGCCGAACTGCGGGTCTGGGCGTCGTCGAAGCTGCCGGAGTACATGGTGCCGTCGTCGTTCGTCGTCCTCGATCGGTTCCCGCTCACCCCCAACGGAAAGTTGGATAGGCGTGCGCTGCCCGAGCCGGACCTCGGCGCGGCCGGCGAGAACGTCGCGCCCCGCACCGCTGCCGAGGAAACCCTGTGTGCGCTGATGGCGGGTGTCCTCGGGGTGGAGTCGGTGGGCGTCACCGACGACTTCTTCGCGTTGGGTGGCGACAGTATCGTCGCGATCCAGCTGGTCAACCATGCTCGGCGGGAAGGTCTTTCGATCAGCCCGCGGGAGATCTTCCAGCTCCGCACCGCCGAGGCGCTCGCCCGGGTCCAGGACGGCCGGACCGCGGCCGCCGTGGACCCCGACGACGTCGCCGTCGGTGAGGTCCGCAGCACCCCGATCGTCGCCCGCATCGCGGAGCGGGGTGGCGAGATCGCCGCGTTCCACCAGTCGGTGCTCGTGCAGACTCCGGCCGCCCTCGACGAGCATGCCGCGAAGGCGGCACTCGCCGCGGTGCTCGAGCGGCACGACGCCCTGCGCGCGACGCTCGTCCGTGGTAACGGAAGCGGCCTCCGCCGCGGGGGCGACCGCTGGACGCTGTCCGTGCCGGAACCGTCCCCGGCGACGCTCGACGGAATCCTGCGGGTCGTCGAATTCGACGGCAGCGCCGAGCAACTCGACATCGAGGCACGGGCGGCCGTCGGAAGGCTCGACCCGGATGCGGGCACCATGGTGCAGGCCGTCCTCTTCTCCGCGGCCGAGGGTCCCGGCCGGTTGCTGCTGATCGGACACCACTTGGTGGTCGACGGGGTGTCCTGGCGCATCATCCTCGAAGACCTCGCCCGCGCGGGCACAGCCGTGGCGGCCGGGGGCGTCCCCGAACTCGCTCCGGTCGGGACGTCGCTGCGCCGCTGGTCCGAGCTGCTCGACGAGCAGACGCGGTCGGGTGCCTTCGACCACGAACTGTCCTTCTGGGTGGACGCGGCGACCACAGAAGACCCGCTCCTCGGTTCGCGTGCGCTCGATCCCGCCCTCGACCTCGCCGGCGACGCCGAAACCCTCACGGTGACATTGCCTCCGGAGTTCACCCGACCGCTGCTCTCCACCGTGCCCGCGGCGTTCCACGGACACGTCAACGACGCGCTCCTCACCGGTGTCGCGGTTGCGTTGCAGAGGTGGCGAGACGGAGGGCCGGGCCCGGTGCTCCTCGACCTCGAGGGGCACGGACGCGAGGAAGACCTCGTGCGCCGCAGCGACGGACCCGACCTCGACCTCGCCCGGACCGTCGGCTGGTTCACCACCGTCTTCCCGGTGGTGCTCGACCCCGGTGCGGCGGTGGACGAGACGGGAATCGCCGACGGGCTGAAGGCGGTGAAGGACCAGTTGCGCCGCATCCCGGGGTCCGGGTTCGGGTACGGCGCGTTGCGCTACCTCGGTGTCCCGAAGCCGGAACTCGCGCACGCGCCGACCCCGCAGGTGCTGTTCAACTACCTCGGACGGGTGACGTCCGCGGAGGGCGTCGACTGGCTGCCCCGCGCCATGGGTGGCGCGGACGACCCGCGGATGCCGCTCGGGCACGCGCTGGCGTTCGACGTGATTGCCGAGGACGGAGCCGACGGCACCGTCCTGCGCACGACGTTGACGTGGGCGCCCGGTGTGCTCGATCGTGATGCCGTCGTGGCGCTCGCCGACGAGTGGACCGCGGTGCTGCGGGTGCTGGCCGGAATCGACCGTCTCGGCGGTCACACGCCGTCGGACTTCCCGCTGGTGTCGCTGACGCAGCCGGACGTGGACGCGCTGGCGGGGGCGGCCGACGTGCTTCCGCTGACACCGCTGCAGGAGGGCATCTACTTCCAGTCGGCGTTCGAGGACACCGGCACCGACCCGTACGTGGTGCAGCAGGTGATCGAACTGACCGGTCCCGTCGACGCTGCGGCGTTGCACCGCGGGCTGCAGGCGGTCGTCGACCGGCACGCGGCCCTCCGCGTCGGCGTGCGAGCGGTATCGGACGGCCGGGTCGTGCAGGTGGTCGGCGAAAACGTGCAGGTGCCGATGGAGGTGCTCGATTTCACCGGCGTCGCGGATCCGGAGCAGCGCGTGGAACAGGTGCTGGCGGCGGACCGGGCCCGGGGTTTCGACTTCGAGCGCGGCCCCCTGCTGCGCTACACGCTCGCGCAGGTGAAACATCAAAGGTTTCTTCTGCTGCAGTCGATTCACCACATCGTCGCCGACGGGTGGTCGGTGCCGGTGATGTTGCGGGAATTGATGAATCTGTACAGCGTCGAGGGGACGCCGCTGGCGCTGCCGACGCCCACGCCGTACCGGAGCTACCTCGAATGGCTGGGGGGCCGGGACCGTCAGGCGTCGCTCGCCGTGTGGCGGGAGGCGCTCGCCGACGCCCCCGAGCCGGTGGACCTGCCGACGCCGTCGTCGAAGGGGGAGTCCGGGATACACAGTGTCCGGGTGACACTGCCGTCGGCCGACACCGCCGCGCTGTCCGCGGTGGGCCGGGCCCGGGGGTTGACACTCAGCACGCTCGTGCACGGCACTTGGGGTCTGGTCCTCGGCCGCCTCACCGGCCGGGAGGACGTGGTGTTCGGTTCGACGGTGTCGGGCCGCGGCGGGGACCTGCCCGGAATCGAGACCATGGTGGGCCTGTTCATCAACACCGTGCCCACCCGGCTGCGGTACCGGCCCACCGACACGGTGGCCGAGACCCTCGCGCGGTGGCAGCACGAGCAGTCGACGCTGCTCGACCACCAGTACCTGGGCCTGCCCGAGTTGCGCCGGGAAGCGGGACTGCAGAACCTGTTCGAGACGCTCGTCGTGTTCGAGAACTATCCGCTCGGCGACGGCGCGGTGGCGGATCCCACCGGTGCGGTGCAGTTGACCGGCATCCGGTTCGACGAGCACCCGCCGTACCCGATGACGCTGATCGTCATGCCCGGCGACGCGCTGACACTCGAGCTGAAATACGACGACGCCCGCATCGATGCGGCGACCGCGACCCGGTTCGCGGAGTCGATGGTGGCGTATCTCGCGGAGCTGACCCGGGACGTCGACCAGAACGTGTCTTCCGTCGCGCTGGCGTCGCGCGAGCCGATCGACGCGGCACTGCGCGACGTCGAGGTGGAGTTCCCCGACACGACGGTGACGGCGCTGCTCGAGGAGCAGGCGGAGCGGACACCCGACGCGGTGGCCGTCGTGTTCGAGGACGAACACCTCACCTACGCCGAATTGCATGCGCGCGCGAACCGCCTCGCCCGACTGCTCGTCGACCGCGGGGTGGCACCCGAGTCGAAGGTGGCGGTGGCGCTGCCCCGTTCGCTGGACCTGATGGTGGCGCTCCTCGCGGTCGGGAAGGCGGGCGGCGCCTACGTTCCGCTCGACACCGGTTACCCCGCCGACCGGCTGGCGTTCATGCTGGATGACGCGGAACCGGTATGCGTCCTCACCGACGGCACCGTGCCGTTCTCCGGGTCCGGGTCCGGTGTTCCGCAGGTCCGGGTATCGGACGCCGAGCGGTACTCGCCCGAGCCGCTGACCGGTGTCGCGCTCGCGCCGCAGCACCCCGCCTACGTGATCTACACGTCGGGCTCGACGGGACGGCCCAAGGGGGTCGTCGTGCCGCACGCCGGCATCGTCAACCGTCTGCTGTGGGTTCAGCGGTTCCGGCCGATCACCCCGACAGACAACGTGTTCCAGAAGACTCCGTCCAGCTTCGACGTGTCGGTGCTGGAGTTCTTCGGACCGCTCCTCGCCGGGGCGACCCTCGTGCTGGCGCGGCCGGACGGACACAAGGACCCGGCGTACCTCGCCGACGTCATCGTCCGGCGGTCGATCACGCGTGTGCATTTCGTGCCCTCGATGCTCGAGGTGTTCCTCGCCGAGCCCGCCGCCGCCCGGTGCACCGGACTCCGGATCATCTCCTGCAGCGGTGAGGCGCTTCCCGTGGCCTCCGCCCGGCGCGTCGCCGAACTCCTGCCGGGAGTGGAACTCGACAACCTCTACGGTCCGACCGAGGCGTCGGTCGACGTCAGCTACGCCGCGTCCGTTCAGGGAATCGACGTGTCCGCGCCCTCCGTGCCGATCGGCCTGCCGACGTCC
The DNA here is from genome assembly GCF_056402775.1 of Rhodococcus sp. P3_B8. NCBI lineage: Bacteria > Bacillati > Actinomycetota > Actinomycetes > Mycobacteriales > Nocardiaceae > Rhodococcus > Rhodococcus sp. P3_B8. Next base: position 46,198 of record NZ_JBFUGT010000024.1, on the reverse strand, counting down.
AACACCGGCCTCTACGTGCTCGATCGGTACCTGCAGCCGGTGCCCGCGGGCGCCGCCGGTGAGCTGTACCTGTCGGGGCCACAGCTGGCCCGTGGCTACCTGGGCAGGCCCGGGTTGAGTGCCGAGCGCTTCGTCGCCGACCCGTTCTCCCACAGCGGATCCCGCATGTACCGCACCGGTGACGTCGCCCGGGTCAACACCGACGGCGTGGTCGAATACCTCGGCAGGGTCGACGATCAGGTGAAGTTGCGCGGCTTCCGCATCGAACTGGGCGAGATCGAAGCACAGATGGCGGCGTGCCCCGGAGTGCGGCAGGCCGCCGCCGTCGTGCGCACGGACCGGCCCGGTCGGCAACAACTGGTCGGGTACGTCGTCGGGGACGCCGACGTCGACGATGTTCGTGCGCGCCTGACTGCGGCCCTGCCGGAGTTCATGGTGCCCGTCGCGTTCGTGACGCTGGACGAGTTTCCGGTCGGCCCCAGCGGCAAGCTGAACCGTAAAGCCCTCCCCGCACCGGACTTCTCCGCGCAGGCGACGTCCGCGCCGGTCCTGGAGAGCGGACCGGCAGCGGTGCTGGCCGCCCACTACGCCGAGGTTCTCGGTGTCGGGACCGTCGGCGTGGACGACGACTTCTTCGCGCTCGGTGGCGACAGCATCCTCGCCATCCGCCTGGTGAATCTCGCTCGCCGGGAGGGAATCACCGTCACCCCGCGGCAGATCTTCGAACAGCGGACGCCGGCCGCGCTCGCGCGACTCGTCGCGGCCACCGTCGTCGCGTCGGCCCCGCGCGTGGAGGAGTCGGGCACCGGTGTCCTGCCGCCCCTGCCGGTGGTCCATCGGCTGTCCGAATGGAGTGGCGGAAAGAATCGCTTCAACCAGGCCGTTCTGCTCCACACACCGGCGGGCACCAGCGCCACCGTCCTGACGGCCGCCCTGCACTCGGTGATCGGTCACCACGACGGCCTGCGGCAGAAGCTCACCCGGCACGCGCCGGGTGTGTGGTCGCTCGAGATCACCGAATCCGCAGACCTGGAACTGCGTCGCGTCGACGTCACCGGACTCGACGCCGCCGCGCTGCGCGAAATCGTGGCAGCAGAATCCGACGCCGCGACCGACCGGCTCGACCCCGACGACGGCACCATGCTGTCGGCGGTGTGGTTCGACGCCGGCCCGCAGGAGCTGGGCAGGCTCCTCCTCGTCGCGCATCATCTGGTGATCGACGGGGTGTCGTGGCGGACGCTGATCGAAGATCTGGCCATGGCGTGGGTGGCGGCCGACAGCGGCCAGGACGCGGCGCTCGACCCGGTGCCCACGTCGCTGCGCGGATTCGCCCGCATCGTCACCGAGCAGGCGCAGGCCCCTGCCCGGCTCGCCGAACTCGACCACTGGTTGCGCGTCACCGAACCCGGTGCCGATCTGGTGCCCGGCACCGACGGGCACGCGGTCGTGAGCAGCGGCGCACGACGGACGGTGCTGCTGGACCCGCAACTCACGACGGCGCTGCTGACCACCGTTCCCGCCGTGGTCGGCGCCGACGTCACCGATGTATTGCTGGCGGCCCTGCGGCTGTCGGCCGATCGGTGGCTCGCCGGCCGTGGGCGCGAGAACGACCTGCTGGTGGACCTCGAGCGGCACGGCCGCGAAGAACTCGCCGAGGGCGTGGATCTGTCCCGGACCGTCGGCTGGATCACCAACGTCACCCCCGTCCGGTTGCGCAGCCGGACGGGCGCACTCGAGACGCTGAAGGACGTCAAGGAGCAGCTGCGCGGCGCCCCCGACGGCGGCATCGGCTACGGCATGCTGCGGTACGTCAATGGGCGCACCGCGGGCCTTCTTGCGGCACGGGCGGAATCGCAGGTGCTGTTCAACTACCTGGGGCGCATGCCGCACGCGGTGCCCGGACCGTGGACTCCCGCGGTCGAATCCGACTCGCTGGCAACAGATCCCGATGCCGATCTCGGTGGGCCCTACCGGCTGGTGATCAACGCCCTGTGCGAGGAGTCCGAGCGGGGCACCGAACTGCAGGCCGTCTTTGCCTGGTCGGACGCCGACCTGGGCGAGGCCGACGTCCTCGCGTTGAGCGACGGCTGGGTGGCCGCTCTTCGTGAACTGGCCGACGCCGCAGGAGAGCACGACGGACCGGCGATGATCACCCCGTCCGACCTTCCCCTCGTGGCGTTGACGCAGGAGGAGATCGACCGGATCGTCGAGGCGAGCCCGAGCGGGGTCGACACGGTGCTGCCGCTGTCGCCGCTGCAGGAGGGTCTCTACTTCCAGGCCGGGTTCGACTCCGGCGCCGACATCTACACGGCACAGTTCTCACTCGACTTCGCGCACCGCCTCGACACCGACAGGCTCGCCGCCGCGCTGCGCACCCTGCAGCGACGCAATCCCACGCTGCGAGCGGGATTCGTCAGTGCAGGCCTGCCCGCGCCGGTGCAGTTCTTCGGCGCCGGCCTGGACGTGCCCATCGCCGAGTTCGACCTCAGGGAACTCGACGAGCCCGAACGCGCGGCCTACGCCGAACAGCTGACCGCGCAGGACCGGCTGACACCGTTCGACCTCACCTCCCCGCCGTTGTGGCGGGCAATGGTGTTGCGGCTCGGCGACTCCCACGACCGACTGGTGATCAACCGGCAGTTCCTGCTGTGGGACGGATGGTCCAACGGCCTCGTCGTCAGCCAGCTGCTCGCCCTCTACGAGTCGGGCGGTGACGACTCCGGATTCGCCGCCCCGGAGGGATCTTTCGAGGACTACCTACAGTGGCTGGCCACGCGGGACGCGGATGCCGCGCAGTCGGCGTGGACCGACGCGCTCGGCGGGCTCGACGAACCGACCCTGCTCGCCGCGACGGTCGCGGGGGAGCCGCAGCCGCCGCAGCGCCGGGACGCGGTGCTGTCCGAGGAACTGAGCGAACGGCTCCGTGCAGGTGCCCGCGGCGCCGGTGTCACGTTCAACGCGGTGCTGAGCGCCGCGCTGGCCGTCGTACTCGGAATCGAGACCGGGCGCCGGGACCTCGTGTTCGGCACCACCGTGGCCGGACGCCCACCGGAAGTCCCGGGCATCGACGCGGTGGCCGGAATGTTCCTCAACACCGTCCCCGTCCGGACGACGCTGCGGGCCGACGAGACCGTCACCGACCTGCTCCGGCGAATCCAGTCGGAGCGGCTGGCGCTGACCCCGTACGACTACCTCGGGCTCGCCTCCATCCAGCGGGTGTCCGAGCACCGGCAGCTGTTCGACGTGCTGTATGTGCTGCAGAACTTTGTCGACGAGAAGCAGGTGTCGGCGCTCAATGCGGCGCACGACATCAGCGGCGGCGACAGCATCGATCACACGCACTACCCGGTCACGGTCGTCGTGACCCCGGGCGCGAGCGTGAAGGTGAAGTTCGAGTTCCACCCCGATAAGATCTCGAAGTCGCGGGTCGAACGCATGCTGTCGCGGTACCTGACCGTGCTCGAGGAGTGGTCCACCGACCTGTCCGGCGTGGTCGGCGGAATCGCCGGTGCCGCAATGCCCGTGCCGGTCGAGCGGAAGGCCCTGCCCGACAGAACCATCGCCGATCTGTTCGCCGACGCGGCCCGCGGCCGGCCCGAAGACACGGCCCTGGTGTTCGGCGACCGCGCCGTGAGCTACGCCGAACTCGACGCCGACGTGAACCGGATGGCCCGGGTCCTGCTCGGCCACGGCGCGGGCCCGGAGCGGATCGTCGCGCTCGCACTGCCGCGGACGGTGGAGATGGTGGTCGCGCTGTTCGCCGTGCTGCGCACCGGATCCGCGTACCTGCCGCTCGAACTGGACCACCCCGCCGAGCGACTCGTCGCGATGCTCGACGACGCGCGTCCGACGGTCCTGGTCACCACGTCGGAGGTCGCCGGAACGCTCGCCGCTGCGATGGTCGACACGCTGGCCGTCGACACCGTGGACTTCGGCGCGGTCGCGTCCGGACCGCTGTCGGAGGCCGAACTCGGCGGTTTCGCGCCCGGAACCCCCGGGCGCCTGGACCATCCGGCGTACGTCATCTACACGTCCGGGTCCACGGGCAAGCCGAAGGGCGTCGTCACCCCGTACCGCGGTCTGACCAACATGCAGTTCAACCATCGTGAGGCTATCTTCGAACCCGTCGTGACTGCCGCGGGCGGTCGGCGGCTGCGCATCGCGCACACCGTGTCGTTCGCGTTCGACATGTCGTGGGAGGAACTGCTGTGGCTGGTGGAAGGCCACGAGGTCCACATCTGCGACGAGAACCTGCGGCGTGATGCCGAGGCGCTCGTGGCCTACTGCGACACCCATGCGATCGACGTCGTCAACGTGACGCCGACGTACGCGCAGCACCTCGTCGAAGAGGGTCTGCTCGACGACGGCCCGGGGCGGCACCGGCCGCCACTCGTACTCCTCGGCGGCGAGGCAGTGTCGGATTCGGTATGGAACCGGTTGCGCGACAAGGACGGAACGGTCGGGTACAACCTGTACGGTCCCACCGAGTACACGATCAACACCCTCGGCGCCGGTACTGCCGACAGCGTGACACCCACCGTCGGCACCCCGATCTGGAACACGTCCGCCTACGTGCTGGACGCGTGGTTGCGTCCGGTTCCGGACGGCGTTCCCGGCGAGCTGTACATCTCCGGGGTCGGGTTGGCGCGCGGCTACCTCGACCGGTTCGCGCTGACGGCGGAACGTTTCGTCGCCGACCCGTTCGATGAATCCGTACGTATGTATCGGACGGGCGATCTCGTCCGGAGACGTGAGGACGGGAACCTCGACTTCCTCGGCCGGACCGACGATCAGGTGAAGATCCGCGGTCACCGGGTGGAACTCGGCGAAATCGCGTCCGCGCTCGAAGCTCTGGACGACGTCCGTCAGGCCGCCGTCGTCGTCGATTCGGGCCCGGGTGGGTTCAAGCGGCTCGTCGGCTACGCCGTACCCGTGAGTACTTATCAACCGCGGGACGTTAACAAGTACTCACAGGCGCTGCGCGCAACGTTGCCGGACTACATGGTGCCCGCCGCGGTCATCGAGGTCGACAGCCTGCCGATGACGGTCAACGGCAAACTCGACGTCAAGGCGCTGCCGTCGGCGGACGACGTGCTCGGCCGCAGCGGCGGCGCGCGCACGGAACCCCGCACCGACACCGAACGGGTGCTGTCCGCCTTGTTCGGGGAGATCCTCGGCGTCCCCGCCCCCGGGGTCGACGACGACTTCTTCAACCTCGGCGGTCACTCGCTGCTGGCCACCAGGCTGATCAGCCGGGCGCGGGCCGCGCTCGACACCGACCTCACCCTGCGCGACCTGTTCGAAGCACCGACGGTCGCCGAACTCGCCGCCCGGATCGGCGACGACACCGGTTCGACCCGTCCGGTGCTGGTTGCCGGGCCGCGGCCCGAGCATCTGCCGCTCTCCGCTGCGCAGCAACGTCTGTGGCTCCTGCAGCAGATGGAAGGCACCTCGGTTCGGGATGGGGCGGGCCCCGCCGTCGCCTACAACTTCCCGATCGTCCTCCGACTGCAGGGTGCACTGGACCCCGGGGTGTTCGAGCAGGCGCTGACCGACGTCGTGTCGCGGCACGAATCGCTGCGAACGGTGTTCGGGGAGCACGACGGCGAACCGGTGCAGGTGATCCTCGAAAACGCCCGGCCCGACGTCGCGGTGCTGGACGGCACCGAGGCCGATCTGGTGCGGCTCGTCACCGAGACCGTCGGCCGCCCGTTCGACCTGGCGACGGAGATCCCGGTGCGCGCGAGCCTCATCCGGGTCGCGGACCAGCAGGTGCTGGCCATCGTGCTGCACCACATCGCCACCGACGAATGGTCGGACCGCCCGTTCCTGCGGGACCTGATGACGGCGTACACCGCTCGCGTCCAGGGCTCGGCGCCGGCGTGGGAACCGCTCGACGTGCAGTACGCCGACTACACGCTGTGGCAGCGCGACGTCCTTGGTGATCCACAGGACCCGTCCAGCCTCGTCAGCCGTCAACTCGACTACTGGGCGAAGACTCTCGACGGGGCGCCGGAGGAGCTGGTGCTCCCCACCGACCGCACCCGTCCCGCGCGGCCCAGCTTCGCCGGCGGTGCGATCGAGACGACGCTCGACGCCGCGACGACGCGGGCCCTGCGTGCGCTCGCCCGGACGTCGGGAACCAGCATGTTCATGGTGCTGCACGCGGCGTCGGCGGCGTTGCTGCACCGTCTCGGTGCGGGCGACGACCTGCCGATCGGCGCGCCGGTCGCCGGCCGCAGCGAACAGGGTCTCGACGACCTGATCGGGTTCTTCGTCAATACCGTGGTGCTGCGGACGGACGTGTCGGGCAACCCCACGTTCGACCAGCTGCTGGCACGGATCCGTGACGCCGACCTGGCGGCCTTCTCGCATGCGGACGTTCCGTTCGAAACGGTTGTGGAGAAGGTGAATCCGGCGCGAACCCTGGCCCGGAACCCGCTGTTCCAGGTGATGGTCGGCTATCACAGCCGGACGTCCGATTCGGCGCTCGCACCCGGCTCGGCCCTCACCCCGGTGGCGTTCGAGGAACGCACCGCCAAGTTCGACCTGGTGTTCAACTTCACGGAGTACCTCGACGACGACCGGGTCGACCTGCGCCTCGAGTACGGCTCCGACCTGTTCGACCGGGCCACCGCGGAGAAGATCGCGCGCAGGCAGGTCGTGGTTCTGGACGCCCTCGCATCCGACTCGGGTCGCGCGGTCGGCGACCTCGACGTGTTCCTCGGCGACGAACGCGAACTCGTGGTGCACGGGTTCAACGACACGTCACAGCCGGTGGCGGAGGAGACGTTCTACGAGGCGTTCGCGCGCCACGTGGCGGCGACCCCCGACGCCGTGGCCGTCGTCGACGGCCACGGCGAGGTGACGTACGCGGACCTGAGTGTGCGCGCCGACCGAGTCGCCGCACTGCTGCATCGTCGCGGCGTCTCCGTCGAAGACGTTGTGGGACTGGCGGTACCGAGATCGGCGCAGATGGTCGCGGTCGTGCTCGGGGTGTTGAGGCTCGGGGCGGCATACCTTCCGCTCGACCTGAACCACCCGTCCGACCGCATCTCCTACATGCTCGCCGACTCCGCCGCGCGGGTGCTGGTGACCACGGTGGGGGAGAGCCCGCGCATCGCGGACGTCGACGCCCTCACTCGCGTTCTCCTCGACGACGAGTCCGTCGTCACGGAACTCGAGACCGGGCCCGCCCTGCAGGTGCCGCGGCCCCCGCAGGGTCTGGACCACGCCGCGTACGTCATCTACACGTCGGGCTCCACCGGTAAACCCAAGGGTGCGATCCTCACTCACGACGGGATTCCCAGTCTCGTCGCGACCGCCGAACAGCGGATGAAGCTCGTCCCGGGTTCAGTGGTGATGCAGTTCGCGTCGATCGGATTCGACGTCGCGGTCTTCGAGTTGTCGATGGCACTGTGCACGGGGTCCCGCCTGGTCATCGTGCCCGACGAGTCCCGTGTCGCCGGACCGGAACTCACCGATTTCATGGCCGCACACGCCGTGACGCACGCGATCATTCCGCCGTCCCTGCTGGCGGCGCTGCCGTCGGGTTGCGACGTCCCCGAGGGCTGCACCGTGCTGGTGGGCACCGAGACCGTGCCGCCGGAACTGATCGGACGCTGGGCGGAACGGCTCAACCTGCTGGCCGCGTACGGTCTCACCGAGGCCACCGTCAACAACACGCTGTGGCAGGCACGGCCCGGATGGAACTCGGCTGTGCCGATCGGCATCCCCGATCCCAACGAGCAGGCGTACGTCCTCGACGACCGCCTGCAGCCGGTGCCGCCGGGGGTGGCGGGCGAGTTGTACATCGCCGGACGCGGACTGGCCCGCGGATACCTCGGCCGGCCCGACCTCACGTCGGCCCGGTTCGTGCCCAGCCCCTTCGGCGACGCGGGCTCCCGGATGTACCGGACCGGTGACCGGGCGCGCTGGCGGGAAGACGGCAACATCGACTTCCTCGGACGCGTCGACGACCAGGTGAAGATCCGTGGATTCCGCATCGAACTCGGCGAGATCATCGCGGCCCTCGGAAGTCATCCTGCGGTGAAGCAGTCGGCGGTCGTCGCGGACCGGTCCGGTGACATCGTCCGGCTCGTGGGCTATGTGACACCGGCCGACGGTCACGCAGCCGGGCGGATCGATCCGCAGGCCGTGCGGGAACACGCCGCCGCGCGGCTGCCCGACTACATGGTGCCGACTCGCGTGGTCGTGCTGGACGGGGATCTCCCGTTGACACCCAACGGCAAACTCGACCGCAAGGCGCTGCCGCTGCCGGATTGGTCGGCCCTGACCGGGGACGGCACGCCGCAGACGCCGGAGCAGAAGGAGATCGCCGCAGCGTTCGCCGACATCCTGCATCTGCCGTCGGTGGGCATCCACGACAACTTCTTCGACCTCGGCGGCAACTCCATGGCATCGATGCGGTTGGTGGGACGTATCCGCGGGCGGTTCGCCGTCGACATCGGTATCCGGGACGTGTTCGACAGTTCCACGGTGGCCGAACTCGCCGCGATGGTCGCGGGGGCCTCGTCCATCGGCAGACCGGTGCTCACGGCGGCGGACCCGAGAGCGGGGGTGCTGCCGCTGTCCGGGCCGCAACGCCGGTTCTGGAAGCAGTTCCGGGCGGCAGGCGCCGAGGCGCGGGCCAGTCACGCACTGTCGCTGCAGCTTCGCGACGCCGTCGACCCCGAGATCCTGGCGCAGGCCCTCGACGACGTCACGTCCCGGCACGAACCGCTGCGGACCGTGTACGTGGAGGCCGGGGACAGCGTCGTAGCGCAGGAAGCGGTGCGGCCCGCCCTCGAACTCGTCGACGTCGGAGATGGAGACGTCCACCGCACGGTCTTCGAATTGGCGCAGGAGCCCCTCGATCTCACCGAGCACGCACCGCTCCGGGTGCATCTCGTGACCGGCGGCGACGGCACCCAGGCACTGCTTCTCGCGATGCACTACATCGCCGTCGACGAGTGGTCCGTGGTGCCGTTGCTCGGTGATCTGATGGGCGCATACGCCGCGCGCTCGCACGGCGAGGAACCCGCATGGGAACCGCTGCCCATCGGATACGCCGACTACGTCGTGTGGTCGCAGGCGCTCGTCGGCGATCCCGAGGACCCGGACAGCCGTCGGTCGCGTCAGCTCGACTACTGGCGGGAGACGCTGGACGGCATGCCGTCCCGGCTCGAACTGCCCGCCCCGGCCGTACGCGGACCGCGGACGGCGGAGATCGTGCCGGTCGAGATCGACGCGGAACTCCACAGCGCGGCCCGGAAGTTCGCGAGCGAGACGGGCACCAGCCTGTTCATGGTGTTGCAGGCCGCACTCGCCACCGTGTTGACACGGCACGGCGCCGGCACGGACATTCCGCTGGGGTCGCTCGTCGCGGGACGCACGGAGGAGGCGCTGGACGCGCTGGTCGGCTGCTTCTTCAATATCGTTCTGTTGCGAACGGATACGAGCGGTGATCCCGATCCCGTGGAGTTGCTGCGGCGTATCCGCACCGCGAATCTCGACGCGCTGGACAACCAGGACGTGGCGTTCGCCGACGTCGTGGAGGCGGTCGGCGAGACGCCGGTGCTCCGTCCGCAGGTCATGCTCGTTCATCACGAGCAGGCCAGGCTCGGTCATCTCGACGCGCTGGGTGGGTTGATGCCGGTGCCGGTGGGGGTTCCGGATTCGGACCTGACGCTGAGTTTCTACGAGCCGATCGGTGACGGACCTGTCCACGCGTATTTCTCGTTCTCCTCGGATGTGCTGGACGCCGAGGAGGTCCGTGGCTGGGCGTCGGAACTGTCGTCGCTGGTCACCGCATGGGCGGAAGGAGCCCGGTGATCAAGAGTGATCTAGATCGCAGTTCCGGGGCGGAGTTCGCCGCCGCGAGGGCCGGAAGTACTTGGTACTGTGCTGGAAATAAGGATAGGCTTCACTATCTTTTCGGAAGGCAGACGGCGGCTGGGTCGGGTGCGGCGCGGCGTCGAGGACGGACGAGCTATGAGTGAATCGCCGGAAACGGTCGGTACAGATCTCCCAGTGCGAGATGTCGTGGGTGTCGGATTCGGTCCCGCTAACCTCGCCCTGGCCATTGCCATCGAGGAACACAATGCGGAGTGCCCCCCGCGTGAGCGGATCAGCGCGCAGTTCTTCGAGAAGCAGGATCGATTCGGCTGGCATCCCGGGATGCTTCTCGACGGCGCGACGATGCAGATCGCGTTTCCGAAGGACCTGGTGACGTTCCGGAATCCGCGTAGCGCATTCACCTTCTTCAATTACCTCTTCGATCAGGGTCGCCTCGTCGACTTCGTCAATCACCAGACCTTCTTTCCGACTCGTCACGAGTTTCACGACTACCTGCAGTGGGCGGCACGCCGAGTGGACGCCGACGTGCGATACGGCACCGCAGTGGAGACCGTACGCGGAATCCGCGGCGACGACGGGGTGATCGACCGTTTCGAGGTCCGCACCGCCGACGGCAGCACGGTCATCGCGCGCAACGTCGTGATGGGCGCCGGTCTGCGGGAGCGAATCCCGGAGTGGGCCAACCCCTCTGCGCGGTGCTTCCACAACCACCAGTTCCTGTTCCGGCTCGGCGAGATGCCGGCCCCGGTCCACCATCGGTTCGTCGTCCTCGGGGCAGGCCAGAGCGCCGCCGAGATCGTGCAGTACCTGCACGGAAACTACCCCGAAGCCGAAGTCCACAGCGTCTTCTCGCGGTACGGGTACAGCCCGGCCGACGACAGTCCGTACGCCAACCGCATCTTCGATCCGGAGGCAGTGAACGATCTGCACGGTGCCCCGGAGGCGGAGCGTCTGCGATTGCTGGATGTCCATAGGAGTACTAACTATTCGGTGGTCGACATCGAGCTCATCAACGAGCTCTACGCGACCGAATACCAGGAACGCGTGCGTGGGCGTCGCCGCCTGTTCATGCGCCGTGCGTCGGAGATCATTGCCGTCGACGAGACTTCGGACGGAATCGAGGTGGCTGTCCGCAGCGGGGTGGACGGCCTCACCGACACTCTCGCTTGCGACGCACTGATTCTGGCCACCGGTTTCACCCCCGCACCCCTCGAGCCTCTGCTCGGCGATCTCGCGCCGAAAACCCACCCGCCGCGCGAAGTGGGCCGAGATTACAGATTGGCGGTTTCACCGGACGTCACAGCGGGAATCTATCTGCAGGGCGGCACGGAGAAAACGCACGGAATCACGTCGTCGCTCCTGTCGAATGTTGCCGTGCGGGCGGGAGAGATCGTTACATCTGTCGTAACAAGGCGTGGCCGCAACGGCACGCTTGCTAGTGTGAACGCACAGGACACGTATGCGACAAGCGAGGCGAGATGAGCACCAATCCATTCGATGACGAAGAAGGCCGCTTCTACGTGCTGGTGAACGATGAGGACCAGCACTCACTGTGGCCCACGTTCTCTGAGGTGCCGGCAGGCTGGCGCGTAGTTTTCGGCGAGGAAAGCCGGGCCGCGTGCCTCGAGTACGTGGAGAAGAACTGGACCGACATGCGGCCGAAGAGCCTGCGTGAGGCCATGGAGGCCGACGAGAAGTCGGGCGGACGGCACAGCGTCGACAAGAGCTGACCTCCCCGGCGCCGCGTTTCGGCGACGATGTGCCGGGACGACCGTCCGGTGAGACACCGGCGGTCGTACCCGGCAGACGGCCGAGAGGCCGTCACCTGAAACTGCCTCAGGCCGCCTTCTGTGTGTGTGTTTCGACCGGCTTCCGCCGCCTCGTCTTGAAGACGGGGCGGCGGATGTCGTCTGTGCGACGCAGGATGCGCGGCCTCCGCATGGTCCGAGCGATCCATTCGCCGAGCGTGACGCCCGCCGCGAGCGCGCAACCGATACCGAACGCCGCCAGCAGCGAGCTCAGTCCGATCACCACTTCGTTGTTGAGCAGGGCGTACAGACCCCGGTACAGAGACAGACCCGGCAGCAGTGGCGTGATACCCGCCACCACGACGACCAGCGGCGGCGTGAGCGCGCGGCGGGCCATCAGACCACCGGCGAACCCAACCACGGTGGCCGCGAGTGCCGAACCGATGATGGGGCCGATGCCGAACTGGTGCGCCACCATGTAGACCAGGGCGCCGGCCGCACCACCGAACCACGCGGCCGTGAGCGCGCGCTGCTCGGCGTAACAGGCCAGCGCATAGAACATCGACGCGAACGCGCCCGACATCACCAGCACGGGTAGTTGCACGAGTTCCGTGATCTCGACGTTGACCGGTGGCAGCGTCGAACCCAGCACGCCGGTCAGCCGCAACGAGATGGCCACACCGGCGATGATGCCGCCGGTCATCATGACCACTTCGAAGAATCGCGCCGCCGCCGTGATCGGTGCCCCCGTGATGGCGTCCTGCACCGAACCGACCAGCGACAGCCCGGACAACAGCACCACCACACCGGCCGAAATGATCTGCGAGGGTCTGATCTCGACACCCAGCTGATCCTGGAACGTGTAGAGCGTCGCCGCCGGGGTCGCGGCCACCAGACCACCGGCCACCTGCTGGAAGAAGAACGGCAGGCCGATGCGGTTGAGGACGCGGTTGACCCGGTAGATCACCATCGTCGTCAGGAAGGCGACCGATGCGACCAGCACCCCACCGCCCATCAGCACGGAGACCGACGCGGCCATGGACGCCCAGGCGAGCGTCGCGATCCAGCGGTTGTACGGGTGCGGCGCCGTGGTGACCGCGGTCAGGGCCTCGTGCGCCTCGCTGGGGGTGACGGCCTCACGGCGGATCCGCCGCGTGAGCCGGTCGACCGCCGCGAGACGGGTGAAGTCCATCGAGCGGTAGTGCACTATCCGCATCGTGCTCGCCGGCGGGAGGGTCGGCCCGCGGTACGCGGACAGCACGATGGAGTTGTACGTGACATCCACATCGCACTGGGCGAGGCCGTACGTGGCGGCGATGAACTGCACCTGCTCGGCGGTGTCCATCGCACCGGTGCCCGACGCGAGGAGCACTTCACCGACACGCACGGCGAGGTCGAGTACTTCGGCGACCACCGCATCGTCGGTGAGGTCGATCGGCTGCAGCGGTGTGGGTGCAGCGGTGACCGCATCGACCGTTGCGCGACGGTCGCCTGTGAGACGTTGGAGGGTTTCTGTGAGCTTGGCCATACTACGTGTCGGAGACAAGGTCTTTCTCGGTCAAATCGGTAGCGGAGAGTGCAGACTCGAGTGTCTCGTGGCGGAACGTGGAGATGACCTGATCGTGGACGACACGGAATGCAGAGGCCAGGATACGCGTCTCCTCGGGGTCCGCCCACGTGGCCTGCTGTTCGACCACCAGCACCCCGTCGTAGTAATACATTCGCTGCGGAATCAGCGTGATGCCCGCGGTAGACGCCCATTCCCGCAGCGCCGCCAGGCCCTGGGTGGCGCCTTTCGGCCCACCCATCTCGATGTCGTCGCTCGACAGCGACAGCAGAGTGTCGATGTCGCCGGAGTTGAGGGCGTCGTGCCAAGCGAGGACAGTGGCGATCTCCGAGGTACTCATGGCTCCAACGCTATCCAATGTGGGCGGAAGTGGCCGACGTTCCTGCAATGGATATGATGGGCGCGCGTGTCCGCCTCCTTAGCTCAGTGGTAGAGCACTCGCCTTGTAAGCGAGCGGTCGTCAGTTCAATCCTGACAGGAGGCTCCGCCGCGGAATTACCTCCGCACACAGAGGGCCACCTTCCCCCGGGAAGGTGGCCCTCGGTCTTTCATGCACGTGAATTCGTGCAGGTCGGCGGCCTCTGATCGGACCGCGCCCTCACGTGCCGATCGGCTGACCGAGCAGGCTCGCGATCGTGTCGCCGACGATCGACGACCACACCGGCCACGTCGCCTGGTCGAGGGCCATCGATCCCACGTCGTGGGTGCTGCATCCGGTCTCGGCCGGGACCCCGGCGAACCGGTCCCGCAGCCACATCAGGGCGCTCGCCGCCGCGACCGGTTCGAGGGACAAGTGCTCGCTGGCGTGGTCGCGGGTGTACGTCACCCGGGCGTTCGGGTCCTGACAGTAGGTGTCCACCAGTGCGTCGACGGGCCCGACCGGCACAAGCCAGTCCGGGTTCGCCTGGTACATGAACATCGGGACGTCCGGGACCCGGTGACCCATCTTCGTCCGGTCGAGTACCGACTCGACCACCGGATCGCGGAGTGGGTCGCCGCTCGGGCTGTCGAACAGGCCCCGCAGGTTCGCGAACGGCAGCAGCGCCGACTGGTAGCTGACGCAGAGGTTGCTCTTGGCGGCAAGGAGCTGTTTGCCGAGTGGATTCAGGTGCGTGTCGAGATACTCCGCGAGTTCGGGATAGTCACGGCTCACGCCGAACACGCCGCCCAGCACGATTCCGGCGCCCAGGTTGTTGTCGGCCAGATCGACGAGGGCGCCGAGATCGGCCGGGATGCCGCCCTCGGCAGCACCGACGATGTTCAGGTCCGGTGCGTAGCTCGCATGGAGTTCGGCGGCGTGACCCGTCGCGATCGCGCCTCCGGAATAGCCCATCAACCCGACAGGGGTCTGCCTGCCTGTCAGGCCCAGGGGTTCGAAGTTCTCCGCCGCCCGGATCCCGTCCAGGGTGATGCGGCCCGCGAGGGGCCCGGCCGCATACGCGGCGTTCGGACCCTGGTGATCCGGCATCACGACGGCCCATCCCTGGGCGAGGGCGGCCTGCGCCTCGAGGAACTGCAGCGGCGCGACGACCTGACCGGTCAGCGGCGCGGGCACGGACCACTGCTGCAGTGCGTACGAGGCGGCACAGTACTTGCCGAGGGAGTCTTCCGCCGGCTGGAGCGAGAGCAGATTGCGGACGCCGTCGATCGTGCCCCGGGGCTTGACGACAGTCGCGACCGCCGGGATCGGCTCGTCCCGCGAGTTGGTGGAGCGATACGACAGCTGCCACGCGTCGACGTTCACCGGAAGCACCGACAGGTTCGCCAGGTGTACTTCGCGGGCGGCGATGATCTCGCCCGGCTCGGCCGCCGCGACCACGGAGGCCGGTGGTTCGTAGAAGCCCCGGTCGGCCTCGGGCCAGGCGGGGACGGTAGGGGCCGGCTGCACGTCGACCGGCGTTCCGTCGTCGGCGGGAGCCCCGACGGACGGCGCGGCGACGGCGAGCTGTGCGCCCACCACCATCGCTCCCACCAGCAGCATTCGGCGTCGTCGTGCTCTCGGTCCGATCATGTGGTCCTCCCCGGCCGAAGTGAGACGTCTATGTCTCACTTTGTGAGCAGACCTTAGAACAGGTGTGACGGGTATCGCAATACTCGCGAGTAAGTTCGGTTCAGGTCTGATCGGTGACCAGCGCGATGAGCATCGTGCTCAGGACGTCCACCAGCACCGACGCGGACGGCCGGGGGGAGGCGGTGCTCCAGTGGTGGGCGAGATCGTTGACCGCCCCGATGAAGGCGATCGACACCATCGCGAACCGCTCGGGCGGGTCGACGATGCCGCCGTCGATCGTGCGGGTGACGGTTTCGAAGAGTTGCGCCCACTGCGTGCGGCGCGCGAGGCGATACTGCTCGACCCGGGGGCCCGCCCCGACCACCTCCACGAAGATGATCCTGGCCCGCCGCTCGTCCGTGCCGACCGATTCGATGTACGCCGTCATGACGGTGCCGGCGACAGTCCGGGGATCCCGCGAGGGAGCCCGGTCGTTCGCGGCGAGCACCGCGTCCCGGGCCTCGTCCTGAATCGTGTCGTAGAGCGCGAGGAGGATGTCCTCGCGGCTGCCGAACTCCTCGTAGAACTGGCGACGTGACAGTCCGGCGTGGGCACAGATGTCGCTGATCGAACTGTGGGCGTACGTCTTCTCCGCGAAGACCGACAGGGCGGAGTCGAGGAACCGCGCCCGGCGGGCTACGCGACGTTCCGCAACCGGTTGGCCGCTGTACGTCCGATTCGACTCTGCTCGGGACACGATCTCAGCCTACGGTGACGGGACGTCGGGGCCCGCCTGGGCTCACATCAGTTCCCGCATCCGCTCGTGCAGGATGATGCGCCCCGCGGCCTCGATCAGTGCGAGGTGGGAGAACGCCTGCGGGAAATTGCCGAGATGACGGCCGGTGCTCGTGTCGAACTCCTCGGCGTACAACCCCAGGGGCGAGGACACGCTGAGCAACCGCTCCATCAAATCGGTTGCCTCCTGTACCTGTTCGACCACGGTCAGTGCCGACACCAGCCAGAAGGAGCAGATCAGGAAACTACCTTCCTTCCCCGACAGTCCGTCGTCGGTTTCGCCGGTGCGGTAGCGCAGGACGAATCCGTCTTCGGTGAGATCGGTTGCGATGGCGTCGACCGTGGCACGCAGGAGCTGGTCCCCGCGGGGAAGGAATCCGAAGACCGCGGCGAGCAGGGTCGACGCGTCCAGCGCCTCGGTGTCGTAGTGCTGGCGCAGCACCCCGTTCTTCACCCCGTGCTCGAGGATGTCGGCACGGATCTCTTCGGCTGTGGCACGCCAGGTTTCCTCGGCCGAGCGATCGCCGCGGATGCCCGCGATCTTCGACGCCCGGTCGAGTGCCACCCAGCACATCAGCTTCGACGACACGTAGTGCTGCGGTGCGCCGCGGGCCTCCCAGATCCCCTGATCGGGGTTGCGCCACACCGCGGACGCGCACGTCGCCTGCTGCTGCACGAGCGGCCACAGCCGGCGGGGGAGGCGCTTGCTGCGCACGGTGTGCAACAGGATCGAGTCGAGGACGGCGCCGAACACGTCGTTCTGCCGCTGGTCGAACGCTCCGTTGCCGATGCGCACCGGTCGCGCGCCCGCGTAGCCGGACAGGTCGTCGCGGGTCGACTCCGTCAGGTCGCGGGTGCCGTCGATTCCGTACATGATCTGCAGTGCGCCATCGCCGTTCGACTCGAGATCGGCGATGAACTGCATGAACTCGTCGGCCTCCCAGTCCAGGTTCAGATAGTGCAGAGCCTGCAGGGTGAACGTGGAGTCCCGCATCCAGGTGTACCGGTAGTCCCAATTACGTTCGCCGCCGGGAGTTTCCGGCAGCGATGTGGTGAGGGCCGCGACGGTGGCGCCGGTCGGCATGTACGTGAGTCCCTTGATGGTCAGGGCGGACCGCTGGATCGCCTCCCGCCACCGGTGGTCGGGAAACCGTGCGTGGCTGAACCAGCGCCGCCAGAACGTAGAGGTTGCATCGAGTTGCGCGACGGCCTCTTCCGCCGTTTCCGGTGCGGCGAGCTCCGCCGCCCAGGACAGTGCGCAGTAGAGGGTTTCACCCTTCTCCAGCACGTGGCGGGCGCGAACCCGCCCACCCTCGATGCCGAGCGCCATGTCCGTCCGCAGTCGGAGGGTCCGACCCGCGCCGATCGCGTCGGCGGTGTGCCGATCGCCGTCCACCAGAACCCACTCCGCCGGTGTGCGCCCGTAGTCGAACACGGGCTCGCACACCAACTCCACCTCCACACTGCCGTCGAGGCAGGTGACCGTGCGGACCAGCATGTGATCGGCGTCCTCGTCTGCCGGCGGCCGTGTGTGGGGCGTGACGGTGTCCTCGCCGCGGCTCGGACCCATCGTCAGCGCGCTGCGCACGGTCACCCAGCCGGTCGGCGTGTTCCACACCGCCGAGATGGTGTTGCTTCCCGGCTCGTACTGCCGGGACGCCGGAACGTTGAGCCCGAACGGGCCGATCCGGAACATCCCCGCTTCGCGGTCGAGGAGGGACCCGAACACGCTGGGTGAGTCGAACCGGGGCACGCACAGCCAGTCGACGGAACCGTCCGGCGCGATCAGCGCCCCCGTGTGGCAGTTCGAGAGGAAGGCGTAGTCGGCGATCGGCGGGAACGGGGACGGCGCGGCCGCGCTCTGGGGTGGGGCATCGTCGTCCGAGGCAGTAGTCACGTTCGCGCCCCTCTCCGGGCAGTGTCGACCACCTCCATGCTGGGGGTCGGGGCGCGCAGGGTCATCACCCTGTACGGGTGACCGGCGTCCCGTCAGTCATCGAGAACCGCGAGATCGAGTCGGCGGACCCGATCGGGTTCTGCGATGACATCGATCTCGGTGATCCTGCCGTCCGCGATCGTGAACGCCAACACCAGGTGCAGCCGACCGTGGAGAGCCATCACGAGCCCGGCTGCCCCGTTCACCAGGGCGACCTGCGTGGACCGGGCCCGTTCCGAGGAGGCGAGCGCGCCCCTGGCCACGACCCGGGCACCCCGGATCAGGAGAGGTGCCGGGGTGGGTCCGACCGCCGGATCCGCCCGGAGCACCACGTCCGGATCGAGCAGGGCGACCAGAGCGTCGAAGTCGCCGCCGCGGGTCGCGGCCAGATAGGCGTCGACGACACGGCGCTGGCGGTCCAGATCCGCAGTGTCCGGCGCCGGGGAGGCTCCTTTCACCCGTCGGCGGGCGCGGCTGGCGAGTTGCCGCACCGCTGGGGAGGAGCGGCCCACGATGGGGGCGACGTCGTCGAAGGGCACGTCGAACATGTCGTGCAGGACGAACGCGAGCCGCTCGGCCGGGGTCAGCGTGTCGAGCACCACGAGCAGTGCCAGGCCGACCGAGTCCGCCAGCATCGCTTCGTGTTCGGGGTCGCCGCCGTCTTCGTGAGCGACGACCGGGTCGTGTGCCTGGACGTCGAGAGGTTCCTCGCGCCGCTGCTCGCGTGAGCGCAGCACGTTCAGGCACACCCGCGACACCACCGTGATCAGCCACGCCTCGAGATTGTCCACGTCGTCGGTGTCGGCGCGGCTCATGCGCAGCCACGCCTCCTGGACGGCGTCGTCGGCCTCGCTCACCGAGCCCAGCATCAGGTACGCGACAGCCCGCAGCCGGGGCCGGTGTTCCTCGAAACGCTCCGTCAGCCGATCGCGGTCGTCCACCGTGTCACATTCCTTCCTCGCCGCGTGTCTTAGCAGTAGATCCACCGAAAACCAGCTGTCGAGACCGGGAAACCGAGTCCCGCACCCAACGAATCTGGAGAGATCATGACATCACCCATTCTGATCACCGGCGGCACGGGCACGCTCGGACGTCAGGTCGTCCCACTGCTGCGGGCGGCGGGACGGGACGTGCGCGTTCTCAGCCGGCACGGCCGCGAGCCGGGCGACGGCGTCGAGTATGTGGCCGGTGACCTGTTCGAGGGCAAGGGAATAGAGCCCGCACTGGAGGGCGTCGAGACCGTTCTGCACCTGGCGGGCGGACCCAAGGGCGACGAGGTCGCGACGCGGAACCTGGTGGACGCCGCCTCGCGCGCCGGGGTGCAGCACCTGGTGTACATCTCGGTGATCGGCGCCGACGGAGTTCCGCTCGGCTGGTTCGGATCCAAGCTGGCCGCGGAACGAGCGGTGGCCGACTCGGGTGTGCCGTGGACGACGCTGCGCGCGGCCCAGTTCCACGACCTGGTGCTGACCATGCTGCAGAAGATGGTGAAACTGCCGGTGATTCCGGTTCCGGGCGGACTGCGGTTCCAGCCGGTCGACTCGGCGGAGGTCGCGGCGCGTCTGGTGGAACTGACCCTCGGGGCGCCGGCCGGCCTGGTGCCCGACCTGCCCGGGCCGACCGTGTACGGGTTGGCCGAGCTGATGCGCGGATACCTGAAGGCGACCGGACGGCATCGGCTGATGATGCCGGTGCGGATGCCGGGAAAGGCCGGCCGCGCGTATCGGGAGGGCGCGAACCTGTCACTCGACGTCGCAGCGACGGGCAAGCGGACGTGGGAGGACTTCCTCGCCGCCTACGAGAGCATCTGACCGCCCACGTCGGCGAGTTTCCCGCGCAGGTCCGCCAGCGTCTTGGTCAGGAGCCGGGACACCTGCATCTGCGAGACACCCACCCGCGCGGCGATCTGCGACTGGGTCATGTTGCCGAAGAAGCGCAGGACCAGCACGGTGCGTTCGAGGTCGGGAAGTGATTCCAGCAGTGGTGCGAGGACCACGTGGTCCTCGACGTGGGCGAGGGCCGGGTCGACGTCGCCGATCGTCTCCGACAGCGGGCGTTCGTTCTCGCCGAGCGGGAAATCGGTGGAGAGGGTGCTGTACGCGTCGGCGACCCGGAGGCCCTGCACTACTTCGTCCTTGTCGATCCCGACGGCCTCGGCCAGTTCGCTCGCCGTCGGGGCGCGTCCGAGTGTGGTGGTCAGTTCGGTCGTCGCGTTGGTGAGGGAGAGGTGCAGTTCCTGCATGCTGCGCGGGACGCGCATGGCCCACCCCGTGTCACGGAAGTGCCTGCGGACTTCGCCGGTGATGGTCGGGACGGCGTAGGACACGAAGTTCGCTCCGCAGCGGGCGTCGAAGCGGTCGACGGCCTTGACCAGTCCGAGGCGGGCGACCTGGATCAGGTCGTCGAGTGGTTCTCCGCGACCGTGGAAACGCCGGGCGATGTGTTCGGCGAGCGGCAGGCAACGTTCGATCAGCCGCTGGCGCAACACTTCGCGGCGGGGGTCGGAGGCGGCGAGCCGGCCGATGGCCTCGCACTGCGCGGGCACGTCGCGGTACTGGTCGCGCTCGCGTCGCGCGGGCTCCGGGCGTTCCCGCCGTCGGTCGTCTGTTGCGACCTCTGCCGCAGGCTTCGTGCGATGCGTCGGCGTCGTCCTGGAGGGGATGCGACGGATTTCGCAGGATGGTGCGACGAGCTGGGTGGACACGTTCATGGCTCTGCCCTTCTCTGACCTGCCGGCATCGGCGATGGCGTCACTATTCGACGAGTGCGGGGGAGGTGTCGGTGGCCTCGTCGGCGAACATCGCCTCGATCCGGGCCTTGATTTCCTCGGTGCTCATCGTTGCTCCGCCTCGCGAGGCAGTAGTGGTGGCGGAAGCGTGGGATGTGGAGCTGGCGGGCATGAGCGCTGTGTCCTGTCGGGTGTGAAGGGTCGGTGTGGAAAGGGTGGGGCGGGCAGGCCGTCAGGTCGGCAGGGAGGAGAGGAGAGTGAGCGCGCTGAGGGCCAGCGTGGCGATCAGGCCGCCGGCGATCGCTCCGCCGCTGCCTGCGCCGAGAACGAGGACATCTCCGTCGTGGGGAGCGTTCTGCGGGTTGTGTGTGGTCATCGGTTCTCCTTGGTGCCCACCTCGTGGTGAGAACTTATCTGCGTTCAAGAATATAGATTTGTTCTACAGTCATGGGGCAGGAAGTTCAAGCGGAATGAGCAAGATTGCTGCTCGAGAGGGCGAGCGCGGACGGAGAACCGAACCGGGAAGGAATCAGATGAGGCAGGGTGGACCGCGGGGCTACCGGGAACTGCGATGCAGGAGCGCGGAAGCGCGGTCCGCGAAGGCTAGAGCGAACCTGCACCCCCTGCGGCACATTGTGTCTTCCGGACCTTGATAGGATTGATGCGCCCTGAGAAGAAGGGAGATCCGGTGACGTCCTCTCATGTGCCGCTTCGATCGCAGCGGGGTGTGTACGGGATCTCGGTAACGTCGGAGCTGACGGGTATCGGCCCGCAGACGCTGCGCTTGTACGAGCGGCGAGGGTTGATCACACCGACTCGCACCGGCGGTGGAACACGCCGGTACAGCGAGGACGATGTCGCGCGCCTCCAGAAGATCACCGAACTCGTCGCGGCCGGTGTCAATCTGATCGGAATCGGTCAGATTCTTCAGCTCGAAGCCGAGAACGCGATCCTGGCGGCCCGCAACGCCGAGCTGGAGCAGCTCGTGAAGTCCGAGGTCCCGGGTCGGGCCTGAGTCGCGCCTACCGGCTCAGCTGGTGGACTGGTCGTTAGTGGAGTTGAACGCGTCGAACGAGGCGTCGGCCGACTGCCATTTGCCCTCGGCCCGGATATCGGCGAACGCGAGGTCGAACGCGTCGACGAGCCATGCGTGCTCGGCGGCTGCCAGCAGTTCGTCCGAAGTTCCGTCGGTGACTCCCTGATAGAGGCTCACCCGCCATTCGGACGTGTCCTCGGCGGCGTCGGTCAGTCCGTCGGCAGCGTTGGACGCGAGAAGGTAGCGGTTGTACTCGAAATCGACCCGGATCGCATAGCCCGCCCCGGTGTTGACCACATTTGCCGGTCGCTGGGTAGCCGCCGCGAGCGCAGTGAGGGCGTCGCGGTAACGATCTGCGTGTTCCTGAGTGCGGGGCACCGTCTTCTCGTCTCTGGCGCAGCGGCCGTGGCACTCGCGGCCACGACACCTCCGCGAACCCTGCCCGGGCGGCCTCGGTTCGCGTTCGGTTCGGCTCCGAGATTACGTCACCCTGCCCTGGCTCTCGCCGCAGCCGAGGGTGCATGCTGAGTGGAATATGCAAAATCTATATCTGGTGTTGCAGATTGATTTCATCGGTTTGTTAACATCGGGTGTTCCTTAAGCAGAAGGGAGCCTGTTGTGACCATCGACGCCTTACCCCGCTCGTGTCGCGGGGTCTACGGAATTGCGGTGACGTCGGAGTTGACGGGCATCGGCCCGCAGACCCTGCGGTTGTACGAGCGTCGCGGATTGCTGACCCCTGCACGGACAAGCGGCGGCACCCGTAGATACAGCGACGACGATCTGGTCAGGTTGGCGCGCATAGCGCAGCTCATGGACGACGGAGTGAACGTCCCGGGCATTCAGAGGATCCTCGCGCTCGAATCCGAGAACGCGGATCTGGCGTCACGGTTGGAAGGGCCGGAAAGTGGCGCAGCCGGAGGGTGATCGGGTTGCCAGGATTCGACCGATCGTCGGGTTGAGGTCGGTGTCCGCCCCCGGTCTTCTCGCGCACTGAAGATTCTGTGTGTGTCATCTGTGCTGGTCCCGGCGGTTTTTTGGTGCCGCCATCCCGGCATCGGCCGATTCTCTTGCTCGGATGGGTTGAACTTTACTGCCAAGTAGATAAGATGAAATCTGTATCAGCCAGAGCAGATAAGTTGACGATCCGAACGAGCCGCACGCATTCGAGCATGTGACGTTGCGGTAGGGAGAGAACACGCAATGGCCGAACCCCACACTGCCCGTGCAGTCGATGTCGTCAGCGAACTGACGCTGTAAATCGCGAAACCCGGGATCTGCATGAAGGCGCCGACAGCGTCGTCCGGCGAACGCCCTCTCGTGTGGTCCCGACTCTGGTCCGCATTCGACTCCAGACGGGAAATCGAACCATGACCCTTGCCCACCATGCACTCCGCACAAGCACACCCCGGCACGCGAAGAACCAGCAGGACGAGCCCGACCGTCGTTTCTCGCTCGGGACCGCTCTCGTCGCTGCGCTCGTCGCCGCCGTGCCCGCGATGTCCGTGACCGGATCGGCGGTCCTCGCGGCCGTCACCGCCGCGGCCGTTCTCGCCGGTGTCCTACTCGCGGCGTATCTCATCTCCAGCCTGATCTGACCGCACGCCTGATCTGACCGCACCCAAGAACGGGAAAGGACACAACATGACCGTCCCCACACTGATCACCCAGCTGCACGCCGTACTCGATCTGACCAACACCGAGATCCAGGTCGCCGAAACCCGCGTCGCGCAAGCGCGCACCGAGGCCGTGCGCCGAGAGCTCACCGAGAACGCCGAGAACGGACGCCTCCGCGCAGAGGCGGTCGAACGCGCCATCCGCGATCTCGGGGGAGTGCCCGAGATCGTCGGCCCGCTGTTCGGCAGGCTGGCAGCGGCGCTGAAGGCGATGGCGGAGCAGGCGCAGCCGTTCGACGAGGCCCTGCTCGGCGACCTCGCCCTCGAACACCAGTTGCTCGACCGGGCGCGGTACGTGAAGGCCCTCGCGACCGCGGCCGGGAAGCAGGACGTCGTCCGGTTGGCCGATCGACTGGTCACCGCGCACGCCGCGACCGTCGACTGGTTGACCACGGTGCTCGCGGAGGAGGCGCTCGGTGGGCCGGCGGCCCTGCGACGCACCCCGTTCCAGGCGGCGACCGGTGCCACGATCCGGCTGATCAACGTCCCGGTCTCGTGGTCCGCGCGTGGCATCGACCGTGCTCTCGACACGGCCCGCACCACCCCGCCGATGCTGAGCGCGTTGCTCGGTCGAGGCGCCCACGCGGGCGATGTCGCCGTGAAGACGCTTGCCGCCTCGCGTGATGCCGCCCTCGAAACGGCGGAGCAGGTCACTCGCAACGAAGGCGCCGACGGAATCGCCGACGCGATCCATTCCGCACGCGCCGCCGGTGGCGTCCTGGAGGCGGGCGAACTCCCGATCGCCGACTACGACGACCTCAACGTGTCCCAGGCGGTCGCCGCGGTCAAGGAACTGACCGATCCCTCCGACGTGCGCACCGTCGTCGCCTACGAGGAAGCCCACAAGGATCGCCAGGGCGTGGTCTCCGCGGCCCAGACGCGACTGGCCGGTATCGCCCAGGAGGTTGCCGGTATCGGCAACTGACGCAACGCCGTCGACGAACCGCCGGACCCCCGCCCGGGCCGGTGGTTCGTCGTATCGCGCTCAGCGGAGTCCGGCGAAGAACTCCC
This sequence comes from Rhodococcus sp. P3_B8, assembly GCF_056402775.1. Lineage (NCBI taxonomy): Bacteria > Bacillati > Actinomycetota > Actinomycetes > Mycobacteriales > Nocardiaceae > Rhodococcus > Rhodococcus sp. P3_B8. The sequence continues at coordinate 21,853 of NZ_JBFUGT010000024.1, read as the reverse complement.
GGATGTCCGCGGTCAGGGTCTCGGGTTCTTCGAGTGCGGCGAAGTGACCGCCACTGTCCTCGACGTCGGTCCACCGCGTGATCGCGTGTTCCTGTTCGGCGTAGCGGCGGATACCGACGTCGTGGGCGAACACGATGACCGCGGTCGGAACCCCGGACGCGGATTTGACGGCGCCCCAGGATGATTGCATGTAGCCGACATACGCGGACGAAGACGCGGTGTCGGTGAGCCAGTACAGCATGACGTTGGTGAGAAGTCGGTCGATGCCGACGACGTCGTGGGGGAGCGCCTCGCGGGGATGTGTCCACTCGCGAAACTTGTCGACGATCCACGCGAGCTGACCCACCGGCGAATCGGCAAGGGCGGCACCGAGAGTCGCGGGCCTGGTGGACTGGATGGCGATGTAGCCGAACTCCTCGGACATGAACCGTGACACCCGGTCGCGTCGGTCCTGTTCCAGCGGTGACAGGCTCGCCTGCTCCGCCTCGTCCAGCTCGTGGAACGGAACCCCGACGTTGCCGTTGAGATGCACCCCGACCACCGCGTCCGGGGCGATGCGGGCGACCTCGGGTGAGACGTCCGCACCGATGTCCCCGCCCTGGACCCCGTAGCGGTGGTAGCCGAGCCGGGTCATCAGCTCTGCCCACGCCGCGGCGATACGGGTAGTGTCCCAGCCCGATTCGCGGACCGGTCCGGAGAATCCGAATCCGGGCAGCGACGGCACGACCACATCGAACGCGTCGGCGGGGTCGCCCCCGTGCCCTGCGGGATCGGTGAGCGGGCCGATCACGTCGAGGAACTCGACGAACGAACCCGGCCAGCCATGGGTGAGGACGAGGGGCAGTGCGTTCGGTTCGGGGGAGCGCACGTGGAGGAAGTGGATGTTCTGCCCGTCGATCTCGGTGACGAACTGCGGGATGGTGTTGAGCGATTTCTCCTGCGCCCGCCAGTCGAACTCGTCGCGCCAGTACGTGACGAGTTCGACCAGGTAGGACGTGGGCACACCGCTCGCCCAGTCGTCACCCGGAAGGGGTGTGCCGAACCGGGTGCGTGCGAGACGATCGGCAAGATCGTCGAGTTGCTCCTGCGCGATGTCGATGCGAAACGGACGGATGGACTTGGTCGTGTCGGTCATACCGGGCACGCTACGAAGAATTGAGGACAGTTTCGGTCCTCGATTGCGAATCCGGGTCAGCAGGCCCCGGTCTTGGCGGCGTCGTAGGCCTGGATCATCTGATCCTTGCGCTCCTGCGGAGCGTCCTTCCACTCCGGCGTCTCGGCCGACTGGGTGAAGAGGTCGTCGAGGGCCTTCGTGCGGTCGAACGTCTCGCCGCTCTGCTGCGCGCGAGCCTCCGCTCCGTTCGTGTACTGGAGCAGGCCCTTGCACAGGTCCGCGACAGCGGGCAGGTCTGCGGAGGATGCCTCGGTGGCCTCGGTCGTTGCGCTCGCCGGGGACTCGGCCTCGGTGGTGGTCGATTCGGAACTGCACGCCCCGAGCAGCAGGGCGGCAGGGATCAACAGCGCAACGATGGTTCGTGTCATGCGAAATACATACCAGAGGCACGGGTCGGGGGCTGTCGGCCGGTCGTCCTATGCGCGAAGTGGCAACCGTGTCGCGAGCTGCCGGGCCACCTCGCCCGGCCGCTCACCCAGTTCGCTCACGACGACATGATCGGCGCCGGCCGCGAGGTGGCTGTGTACCCGCGCGACGATCGCGTCCGCATCACCCCAGGCGACCAGGTCGTCGACGAGCCGGTCGCTCAGCCCCGAGATGTCGTCGGCGCCGAAACCCATCCGCTCGAAATTCGTGGCATAGCCGCCCACCCCGGACAGGAATCGGAGCGGAACGCGGGCGGTGTCGCGGGCCCGCGCGGCGTCGGTGCCGAGCACTGTCATCAGCGAGACGACCAGCGTGGCGTCCGGGCCGAGGATGCGCCGCGCCTCGGCGGTGTAGTCGGGGGTGACGAGGAGCACGACGGCCCCCGCGGTCCTGTCCCGCGCGAGTTCCAGCTTGCGTGGGCCCAGCGCGGCCAGAATCCGTCGCTCCGCAGGCACCGGCGGATCGGACCGGTCGAGCCTGTCGAGATACTCGTTCAACGCCCGGAGCGGCCGGGGGACCTGCGGGCCGCCCAGCCCGACGACGAACCGGTCCGGCGCCGTGGTCTGCAGATCCGCAAAGAGCTGAGCGACGGCGTCCGAGTCGTACACGCCGACCGGGATGATGCCGGTCGCGACGGGGATCGAGTCGGTCGCCCGGACGACGGCCGAGATCCGGTCCAGGCTGTCGATCTGACCGCCCCGCAGCCAGATCGCCGAATAGCCGAGGGATTCCAGCCGGGCCGCGTCGTCGAGGTACGTCTCGTCCGGTGAGATGTTCAGGGTGATGCCGACAGGTCCGAGGCCTTCGATGCGAGTCATGACCCGACCGTAAAACCTCGAGTTGCGTTCAGGTCAAGTGTCAGGCGGGCCCGAGTGTGTAGTCGACGCCCGGGCGGTCGCCCTTGCCCTTGAGCCAGCGTCCCGGCAACTTGCCGGCGAGGTCGCCGAGCGGCCCGACCGCGGCGCTGAGAATGCCCACGGTTTCCTGCAACAGGTCGATGCTGGCGCTCATCCGCTCGAGGTTGGGCGCCAGGGCCGTCAACGTCTCGGACAGCGCCACGATCTGGTCGAGCGGGCCACCCTCGGCGATGAGCCGTTCGAACGCGCCGCCCTCCGACAGCAGGGTCTCGAGGATGCCGTTCTCGGCGAGCGCCCGGTCCACGATTCCGCCCGGCGCCGTGAGCCGCTCGACCGCACCGTCCCGCGCGGTCAGTCGTTCGAGCGGCCCCTGCTCCGCGGTGAGGCGGTCGAGGAGACCGTCCTTCGCGAGAAGCCGTTCCAGGGTGCCGTCCTCGGCGAGCACCCGGTCGAGCGGGCCGTCCTTGGCGAGCACCCGCTCGAGCGGGCCGCCCGGCTCGAGCAGGCGTTCGAGGGTGCCGCCCTCCGACGTGAGACGGTCGACGGGACCGCCGGGAGCGAGGAGGCGGTCGAGCGGACCACCCGGCTGGAGGGCCTGCCCGAGCGGGCGGTCGTTGGCCGCGAGCGACGACAGCTGGCTGATCACCTGCAACGGGCTGCCCTGGGTGCCCATCCCCGTGACGACACCGGTCCCGGCGACCGCCGTCCGGACGGTCATCAGGCTGGCTTCGGCGATTCCGAGACCGACATCGGCCGCCGCGAGGCCGACGCGCACCGGGAGGGTCATCAACGACACCAGGTTCATGGAATTACTGTAACCCGCGACACACAAGCATCGAGTGTCACGATCCGGTCAGTGCAGGACCTTCAGCCCGACGACGCATCCCACGATGCCCAGGATCAGCAGGATCTTCACCAGTGAGGAACTCTCGGAGCCGGTCACCATCGCGAACCCGACCGTGAGGGCTGCGCCGATGCCGACCCAGACCGCGTACGACGTTCCGATGGGGAGACTGCGCATCGCGAACGCCAGACCCGCCATGCTGAGAATCAACGCGACGCCGAATACGACACTGGGTCCGAGTTTGGTGAACCCTTCCGATCGGCCGAGGGCGGTGGCCCAGACGGCCTCCAGGATTCCCGACAGCACAAGCACGATCCACGCCATGACAAACCTCCGGGCACCGTCTTGTCGCTGGCCGGGTACGGTGCGCTCGTCCGGATGTCGTGTCGACGATTTCCACGGTACCCAACGGGGCACTCCGCGCCCGTGAGTGGTGAGCGAGTACACACACTCCTCGAACGCGCACGGGTCGCGAATGCGCCGATTATCTCGCAGATCGAGGTCGCCTCATTTATTGTCGAGCGAAACAGTGAATTCTGTGCATATACCACGGAAGATAACGAGGCACATCATGATGCTCGGACTGCTCGCCGCAATCAACAGCGCTTTCACCCTCGGACTCGCCAACACGATCGGGACGTTCGGTGGAGTGGTGTTCAACCTGAACGTCGTAGCCTGAACTTCCTGCCTGTCAAGACAACTCCGCTCCCGCAACCCCGCTGTCGGATCGACGGCGGGGTTGTCTCGGGTGCGACGGCCGGAGGCGCCGGCACGCGGAGCGCAACTTTCCCATCCTTGCTCATGTACCGAGAATTTCCCCCTTTTTCGGTAAAGAAGAATGGGTGATTTTATTCAGCGAGTTTGCTTGCGTGTGTCGCCGCGAATTCTTCCGAGTTGACCTAGTGTCATCCGCAACGCGCACGGACAGCGCGCAACCACCCCTTCCCCAGGGGCGACGATGGAGGTCATGATGCTCGGACTGCTCGGGGCACTCAACAGCGGTGTCACCCTCGGATTGGCCAACACGATCCTGACGTTCGGCGGAGTAGTACTCAACCTCAACATCGTGGTGAACTGACGACCGGAATCCCACCCGCACAAGCAGGCGGTACCGGCTCACAGCAACCTCGCAGGAAACGTGCAGCGACGATCCAGCGTCACGAGTGATGATGGGTTGCGTGAATGAGAAGCCTGTCGAAGCCCGCGTCCTCGTCGTCGACGACGAACCGAACATCGTCGAGTTGCTCTCCGTGAGCCTGCGTTTTCAGGGATTCGAGGTGGCGACGGCGTCGACCGGGGCCGAGGGACTCGACACGGCGCGCACGTTCCGCCCCGACGCCGTGATCCTCGATGTCATGATGCCGGGAATGGACGGGTTCGGCCTGCTCAAGCGGCTGCGCGCCGACGGTGTGGACGCTCCGGTGCTGTTCCTCACCGCGAAGGACGCGGTGGAGGACAAGATCAGCGGCCTCACCCTCGGTGCGGACGACTACGTCACCAAGCCGTTCAGCCTCGAAGAAGTGGTGACCCGGCTGCGCGTCATCCTGCGGCGGGCAGGCAAGGTGTCGGTGGAGGAGCAGTCCGCCCGCATCAAGTTCGCCGACATCGAACTCGACGACGACACGCGGGAGGTCTGGAAGGCGGGCGACCTGGTATCGCTGTCGCCGACGGAGTTCACCCTGCTGCGGTACTTCATGGTCAACGCCGGCACCGTGCTGAGCAAGCCGCGGATCCTCGACCACGTCTGGAACTACGACTTCGGCGGTGAGGTCGGGGTGGTCGAGTCGTACGTGTCCTACCTCCGCCGGAAGGTCGACACGGGCGAGACGCCGCTGATCCACACCCTCCGCGGAGTCGGCTACGTGATGCGAGAACCGCGGCGATGACCGCGCCTGCGGCTCCGCGGGAGCCGGCCGAGGCGGTCGCCGCTGTCCCGAACGGGCCTGCGCGACGGTGGATTCGCGCGATGCCGCTGCGCATCACCCTCGTCGGCGCCGTGCTTCTGCTCTCTGCGCTCGGACTCCTCGCGTCCGGTGTCGCGGTGACGTCGGCGCTGGAGAATTCGCTGACCAACCGTGTCGATCACCAGCTGCACGACGCGGCTCAGGGGTGGGCGAAGCCCGGCAAATTGCGCCCGCTGCCGCCGCCGGTCGAACCGAACCTCGGCCGCCCACCGAGCCCGTTCTACGTCCGCACGACGCTGCCGAACGGAACGGTCCTGCGTGAGATCAACGACGAATCCGCCTCCCCCGCACTGCCCGAGGACCCCGCGTCGGGGCCCGAGACGGTCGGCTCGACCGACAACTCCGACGTGCGGTGGCGGGTGCTGACGACGACCGCGCCGGACGGAACCGAGACCACCGTCGCGATGACACTCACCGAGAACGACGAAACGGTGAACCGGCTGATCGTGCTGCAACTCATCATCGGTGTGGTCGTGCTGATAGCGCTCGGAGTGGTCGCGTACTTCGTGGTCCGGCGCAGTCTGCGTCCCCTCGTCGAAGTGGAGGAGACCGCCGCGGCGATCGCATCGGGTGACTTGCACCGGCGTGTCCCGGAACGGGACGACCGTACCGAGATCGGTCGACTGTCCGTGGCGCTCAACGGAATGCTCGCCCAGATCCAGCACGCGTTCGCCGCCACCGAGGCGTCGGAGGAATCGGCGCGCCGCTCCGAGGAGAAGATGCGGCGATTCGTCGCCGACGCGAGCCACGAGTTGCGCACCCCGCTCACCACGATCCGCGGCTTCGCCGAGCTGTATCGACAAGGCGCGATGACCGACACGGAAACCCTGATGAGTCGCATCGAAGGCGAGGCGTCGCGGATGGGGCTCCTCGTCGAGGATCTCCTCATGCTCGCCCGGCTCGATGCCCAGCGTCCCCTCGAGACCCGGCCCGTCGACCTGCTGTCGGTGGCGTCGGACGCCGTGCACGGGGCACGCGCCGTCGCCCCCGATCGGTCCATCGCACTCGACGTCCGCCCCGGACCCGGGACGCTTGAGGTGATCGGTGACGAGGCCCGGCTGCGGCAGGTCCTCGGCAACCTGCTCGCCAACGCCGTCAAACACACCCCCGCCACCGCGGACGTGACGGTGCGGCTGAGCACCACCGAACACAGCGTCGTGCTCGAGGTGGCCGATACCGGACCGGGACTCAGCGAGGAGGACGCGGCCCGGGTGTTCGAGAGGTTCTACCGCACCGACGCGTCCCGCACCCGGGAGAGCGGTGGCAGCGGCCTCGGCCTGTCGATCGTGGCCGCCCTGGTCGCCGCCCACCGCGGGTCGGTGACCGTCGACAGCCGGCCCGGCGAGGGCGCCACGTTCCGGGTGGAACTGCCGCGGTCGAACTGACCGTCAGTCGGGGACGTTCTCCCCGTGACCGAGTTCGCGCAGCGCAGCCTTGAGCTTCGCCTGCGCCTCGTCGAGCGATTCCTGGGACGGATTCTGCTCGGCGTTGCTGATGTTGAAATCGCCGAGGTCGTAGGCCGGGAAGACGTGCACGTGCAGGTGCGGCACCTCGAGGCCCGCGATCAGCAGTCCTGCCCGCGGTGCGTCGAAAGCGGGGCGGACGGCCTGCCCGATCGTGCGGGCGACGTCCATGACCTTCGTCCAGATCTCACCGTCGACGTCCTGCCACTGGTCCACCTCCTTGCGGGGTACGACGAGCGCATGGCCCTGGGTGACCGGGGCGATGGTGAGGAACGCGACGACGTCCTCGTCCTCCCACACGAAACGTCCGGGCAGATCTCCGTTGATGATGGCGCTGAATACAGATCCCATGGCCGCTATTATGCGGCTTCGCCCCCCGTGAGTACTTATTAACCTCCCGCGGTTAATAAGTACTCACGGGGGCGAAGCGCACAGGAAACTCCCAGCCTCCGTCCAGAGTCATCGGAGCGTACGGGCCGAATCTAAGACGCATGACGACGAATTCCCTCTCCCGCGCACCGGGCGCCATGGGACGACTCGAGACCCCCGAAACCGCCGAGACCGCGCCCGTGCTCGACGTTGTCGTGCCGGTCTACAACGAGGAAGCCGGACTCGAACGTTGCGTGCGCCGGCTGCGGCGGCACCTCGACGAGAACGTTCCCTACTCCGCCCGGATCACCATCGCCGACAATGCCAGCGTCGACGCCACCCTCGCAGTGGCGCACCGGCTGGCCGCCGAGATCGACGGCGTCCACGTCGTGCACCTCGACGAGAAGGGGCGAGGCCGCGCTCTGCGTGCGGTGTGGAGTGCCTCCGACGCCGAGGTGGTGGCGTACATGGACGTCGACCTGTCGACGGACCTCAACGCCCTGATGCCGCTCATCGCGCCCTTGCTGTCGGGACACTCGGACCTCGCGATCGGCTCCCGCCTCGCCCGCTCGTCGCGGGTGGTCCGGGGACCGAAGCGCGAGTTCATCTCCCGCAGCTACAACCTCATCCTCCGCAGCGCACTGCACGCGCGGTTCTCCGACGCGCAGTGCGGGTTCAAGGCGATGCGGGCGGACGTCGCGCAGCGCCTGCTGCCGCTGGTCGAGGACACCGGGTGGTTCTTCGACACCGAGTTGCTGGTGCTCGCGGAACGCGCAGGCCTCCGCATCCACGAGGTCCCCGTCGACTGGGTCGACGACCCGGACAGTCGCGTCGACATCGTCGCGACCGCCGTCGCCGACCTCGAGGGCGTGTGGCGGGTGGGCCGGGCCCTGTCCACCGGATCGCTGCCGATCGGCAGCCTGCGCGACAGTTTCGGCCGCGAGCCGCTGGTGCCCGGAGTTCCCCGCGGCATGGTCGGGCAGCTGGCCCGGTTCGCCGTGATCGGCGTCGCGTCGACCGTCGCGTACGCGCTGCTCTACCTGATCCTGCATCCGATCATGGGCGCGCAGTGGGCCAACGCCGTCTCACTGCTCGTCACCGCCGTGCTCAACACGGCCGCGAACCGCGCGTTCACCTTCGGTGTCCGCGGGTCCGAGGGTGCCGCCCGGCATCAGATGCAGGGCCTGCTCGTGTTCGCCTTCGGGCTGCTGCTCACCAGCGGTTCGCTGTACGTCCTCCACTCGGCGGCCCCGGACGTGTCCAAGCACGTCGAACTCGCCGTCCTCGTCCTCGCCAATCTCGTTGCCACCATTAGTCGTTTCATAGCCCTTCGCTGGGTGTTCAGGAACGCACGCCCCGAAGGAGCTCACGCATGACGACGACCCTCGAACAACCGAAGGTCGACGCGGCCGAACCACCTCCCGCCCGCAGGCGGTGGGAGCCGTGGGCGCTCGCCGCACTCCTGGTCGGGACCGCGGTCGCGTACATCTGGGGGCTCGGCGCCTCCGGCTGGGCCAACTCGTTCTACGCCGCCGCGGTCCAGGCGGGTTCGGAGTCGTGGAAGGCGTTCTTCTTCGGATCCTCCGATGCCGCCAACTCCATCACCGTCGACAAGCCTCCGATGTCGCTGTGGCTGATGGCGTTGTCGGTCCGGGTCTTCGGGCTCAGCTCGTGGGCGATGCTGGTACCGCAGGCTCTGCTCGGGGTCGGTTCCGTCGCGCTGCTGTACGCCACGGTGAAGCGGTGGTTCGGCGCCCCGGCGGGTCTGCTCGCGGGTCTCGTGCTGTCGCTGACGCCGATCGCGGTGCTGATGTTCCGGTTCAACAACCCCGACGCCCTGCTGGTGCTGCTGATGATCGCCTCCGTGTGGGCGACGCTGCGGGCCGTGGAGGACGGACGCACCCGGTGGATGGTGCTGACCGGCGTGTTCGTCGGTTTGGGGTTCCTGACCAAGCAGCTTCAGGTGATGCTCGTCGTCCCGCCGCTTGCTTTGACCTATCTCGTCGCGGGACCGCCGAAGTTCGGCAAACGCCTCGCCCAGTGCTTCGCGGCGCTCGGCGCGATGATCGTCTCCGCGGGCTGGTGGTTGCTGATCGTCGAACTGTGGCCGGCGTCGTCGCGGCCCTGGATCGGCGGTTCGCAGAACAATTCGATCCTCGAACTCACGCTGGGCTACAACGGTCTCGGCCGGTTGAACGGTGAGGAGACCGGCAGTGTCACGCCCGGCGGCGGTGGTCGCGGGGATGCCGCAGCGGCCATGGGCGGTGCCGGCGAGGCCATGGCGGGCGGCGGCTTCCCCGGAGGAGGCGCCCCCGGCGGTGGCGGTATGTGGGGTAGCACCGGCATCACGCGGATGTTCGAGGCGGCACAGGGCGGTCAGATCGCCTGGCTCATCCCGGCCGCACTGATCCTGCTGGCCGCCGGTCTCGCACTGCGCGGCAGGGCACCTCGCGTCGACACCCAGCGTGCGTCGTTCCTCGTGTGGGGTCTGTGGCTGCTCGTGACCGGACTGACGTTCAGCTTCATGGCGGGCATCTTCCACGCGTACTACACCATGGCACTCGCACCGGCCGCGGCCGCGCTGGTGGCGATCGGCTCGGTGACGCTGTGGCGTCGACGGGACACGCTGTGGGTGCGGGCGGTTCTCGCGGTGACACTGCTGGCCACCGCTGCCATGTCCTGGGTTCTGCTCGGACGCAGCGCGTCGTTCGTGCCGTGGCTGAAGTGGGCCGTGGTCGTCGTCGGCGTCGTCGCCGCGGTTGCCGTGCTGATCCCGGCGCTGACCCGAGGCCGGATCGCTGCCGTGGTCACGCTGGCCGCGCTGTTCACCGGGCTCGCCGGTCCGACGGCCTACGCCGTCGACACCATCGCGACGCCGCACACCGGTTCGATCGTCTCGGCCGGACCCAACGTCGAAGGCGCCCGCGGAGGCCCCGGCGGGATGGGTGGCCCCGCCGGCATGGACGGTGCCGGACGCATGGGCGGCCGCACCGACGGTGCCGCGGCGCCCACCTTGCCGGGCGGTGCCGTTGCCGGCGCAACGGACGGCGCGGCGGCAGGAGCCACCGACGGCATGGGCGGTATGGGTGCCATGGGCGGCGGCGCCGCCGGGGGGCTGCTCTCCGGCAGCGATCCGGGCGCGGAACTGGTGGCGTTGCTCGAACAGGACTCCGGCAACTACACCTGGGTGGCAGCGGCCATCGGATCGAACAGTGCGTCCGGCTACCAGCTGGCCACCGAGGATCCGGTCATGCCGATCGGCGGATTCAACGGCAGCGATCCGTCACCCACGCTGGAGCAGTTCCAGCAGTACGTGGCGGACGGCAAGATCCACTACTTCATCGCCGGCGGTCGAGGCGGAATGGGTGGAGACGGAACGGCATCGGAGATCTCCACCTGGGTGCAGGAGAACTTCACCGCCGCCACCGTCGACGGCGTGACCCTGTACGACCTCACGTCCTGACCGACACCGGCTGTGAGTACTTGTTAACCGCCCGCGGTTAACAAGTACTCACAGCTGTTTCAGAGGGGGAACGAGATCTCGGGTGTGCGGCAGATCAGCAACCTCCGTACGCGGCCCGAACCGTCGAGCTGCGCAGAGGTGTTGAACGAGGCCTCGAAATCGCCGTTCCGTGTGGTGCGTCCCAGCGCCAGCTCGACCTCTCCCACACGAGATCCCGCGAGGATTTCGTGTACGAGCACACTCTTCTCGCGTTGCTGCAGGTACTCGACGAGTCCGGCGCGATCCCCGACGAATTCGGCGGCATTCCCACCGCCGGTGGAGAATTGAACCGACATCCGGAAATCGTCGGTGATCATGTTCAGGACGCGATCGGGATCGTCCGAATCCATGATCGCGAACCACGCGATCAGCACGGGAGTCGGAGAGGCCGTCTCGGTCAGGTCAGTCACGCTTCCCATGGGCCAACTCCTTTGTGAGAATGCTGAATTCCGTGTCGAAGGACACCTCGTACGCGTCGATGGCGCCATCGCTGTCGAGGTGCATCGCGGCGAGGAAGTAGCCGGTTGTCTTCACGTCGTTCTCGACGACGGAGCCGTAGGCGAACTGGACGTCGCCGGCGCTGCTCGTTCGGAGAAGCACGTGTCGTCGATCGACCGGGGGCCGTCCCCTCAGGTAGTCGAGCATGTCGGAGCGGCTGTACCCCCTGCGGACGGTACCCGGGAGGACTATGGCGAACTCGATCGATTCGTCGAGCAGGGCAACTGCGTCGTCGATCCGGCCGCTGTCGAGGATCGCGTAGTACCGCTCGATCACGAGTGCATCGGTCATGAAATGAACTTAGTTCAACCCAACGCCGCTTGTCGAGAGTCCTTGCCGCGACGGCTCCGGCGAAACTAAACTGAACTCACGTCAATTTGAGGAGAGTTCCATGCCGACCCCCCATTCCCATCCCTGGCCCGAGACCGAACCCCCGGCGATGACGCCTGTCGCCGAGCACGACGATATCCGGGCGGTGGTCCGCCAATTGCTGGATCGGCACTCGACGCTCGAGGCCGGCCGACTCGCCGCCGAGTCGGAAATCGGATATTCCCCCGAGTTGTGGTCGCTTCTCGTCAAGGAGATGAACGTCGCCGCCCTGACGGTGCCGGAGGATCGGGGCGGCCTGGGTTACGGCGTGGTCGAACTCGGGATCGTTCTCGAAGAATGCGGGCGCGCGCTGGTCAGCGAACCCGTACTCACGTCGGCGATGCTGGGAGTGCACGCCCTGCTCGCCGCCGACAGGTGCCCGCAGGTCGACGAACTGCTGGGGCGAGTCGTCCAGGGCGAACTCGTCGCAACCGTGACAGCTCTGAGCGCGGAGACCGATTTCGTCGACGCCACCCGAACCGGAGACCGCTGGTCGGTGTCCGGCCGCTCGACCAATGTCGTGCAGGGCGGCGCGGCCGATATCGTCGTGTTACTCGGACGCTGTGACGAGGGGCCCGGCCTCTATGTGGTCGATCTGCGTACCGCCCCGGTGCGGCGCACGGAGCTTCCGGTCATAGATCCCAGTCGGCGGCAGGCGAATCTGCTCTTCGACGACGCGGCCGCGGTGCGTCTCGTCGGACCCGGCGACGCACTGCGGACGGTCGCATCGCTGCACAGCCTGGGAGTGATCGGGCTGGCCTGCGAACATGTGGGAATCGTCGATCGTTTACTCGAAAGCACAACGGAATACACGATGCAGCGACACCAGTTCGGGCGAGCGATCGGCTCCTTCCAGGCCGTCAAGCATCGATTGGCGAACACTTTGGTCGAGTTGGAGAAGGCTCGATCGGCGGCGCGGTATGCCGCCGCCGCGTTCTCGGAAGACCCGGAATCCGCGGCGCTCCCGGCCGCGGTCGCGGGGGCGATCTGCACCGAGGCGGCGATCGGCACCGCCCTCGAGGCCGTGCAATTGCATGGCGGTGTCGGTTTCACCTGGGAACATGCGGCGCATTCCTACGTTCGCCGCGCGCTCGGCGACGAACCGCTTCTCGGTGATTCACGGGCACACCGCAGTCGCGTCGCGGATCTCGTCGGGCTCTGAATCCTGGCGCCTGCCCGCGGCTGAATCGAAACCTCTTGCCCCGGCCTATTGACGGACCATCTCCCACCCAGTAGAACTGAAGTGAATCCAGTTCAGTTTCTCCCTCGAAAGGACACCGACATGGTGGACACCGACCACATCGTGCTCGAGAAGGACGGCGACGTCGCCCGTGTGTGGCTCAACCGCCCGCACAAGAAGAACGCGGTCACCGTCGAGCTGCTGCATCGCCTCGACGAGATCATCGTGGAGGTCGACAACGACCCCAGCCTCAAGGTGCTCGTCCTGCGTGGACGTGACGGCACCTTCTGCTCGGGCTTCGATCTCGACGAACTGCGGGAGAAGTACGTCGGCTCCACCACCGCGATGGACGTCGCCGTGCTGTCCGCCAAGGTGTGCGACCGCCTGTACTCGATGAACACACCGTCCGTCGCGGTTCTCGAAGGCTTCGTCACCGCAGGCGGTTTCGAGCTCATGATCTCCTGCGACTTCGCCATCGCAGCCGAGGACGCCCGGATCGGCGACTTCCACATCCGTCGCGCGCTGTTCGGTGGGGCAGGCCCGATCTACCGGCTCCCGCGGATGATCGGAATTCGAAAGACCAAGGAGCTCATGCTGACCGGCAAACTCCTGACCGGCAAGGAGGCGGAGGCCTTCGACCTGATCAACGCGTCGGCGCCGGCCGAAGACCTCGACAAGCTTCTCGCCGAGTTCATCGCCCCGATCGTCGACAAGAGCCCGTTCATGATGAAGCTCACCAAGATGTGCATCGACCGCGGTCTCGACGCAGACATCCAGTCGCTGATGGTGATGGAGCACCTCGCCGTCGGCAACGCGCTGCAGTCCGAGGACGCACGAGAAGGCGTGAACGCCTTCCTCGAAAAGCGTGAGCCGGTCTGGGTCGGTCGCTGATCCGACGCCGACGACGAATCCCGAGGAGAGAATGAGGATGGGCGAGACACATACCGCGCCTGCGCTCGGCGCGAGCCGGTGCTCCCACTGCTCGACTGTCGCGTTCCCGGCCACCGGCCTGTGCTCGCAGTGCTCACGACCGGCGATGTCGCCGTTCACCCTGAGCGCACGCGGAACGGTCTGGGCGTACACGGTCCAGCGGTTCGCCCCGAAATCCCCGCCGTACGTCCCGCCGCCGAACGGTTTCGCGCCGTTCGCCGTCGGATACGTCGAACTCCCCGAGGGAATCAAGATCGAAGCCGTGCTCGAATGCCACGACTTCGACGAGTTGGACGACGGGGCGCCGGTGACCTTGATCGCCACGGCGCCGGTGCCCCGGTTCGCCACCGATGCCTATCTGAAGGAGATCCGCTGATGTCCACCGTGTCGATCATCGGGGCCGGACTGTCGAAGTTCGGACGTCAGCCGGGCAGGAGTGGTCGCCGGCTGGCGCTGGATGCGATCGCGTCCGCGTTGACGGACGCCGGCATCGGGTGGACCGATGTTCAGGTCGCATTCGGTGGCAGTGACGGTTCCGGGCTCGCCGACACCCTCGTCGCCGAACTCGGGCTCACGGGAATACCCTTCACCAACGTCAGGAACGGTTGCGCGACCGGCGGTAGCGCGCTGGTGTCGGCCGTCAACGCGATTCGTGCGGGTGCCGCCGACATCGCACTCGCGGTCGGATTCGACAAACATCCGCGCGGCGCCTTCGACCCGGCACCGGAGGATTGGGGTCTGCCCGTCGGCTACGGCGAGGCGGGCCTGATGGTCACCACCCAGTTCTTCGGCATCAAGATCGCGCGGTACATGCGCGAGCACGCAATCAGTGCACCGACTCTGACCGCCGTGGCGGAGAAGGCGTACCGCAACGGCTCGCTGAACCCGAATGCCTGGCGCCGCGAACCGATGTCCGCCGAGGCAATCGCCGCAGCCGACATGGTCAACGACCCGCTGACGCGATACATGTTCTGCTCTCCCGGTGAGGGCGGTGCCGCCGTCGTCGTGGCGAGTGAGGCCGCCGCCCGGCGCCTCGGCGGAAGGCCGGTGCACTTGCGCGGAATCTCGGCGGGCACCCGCCGGTTCGGTTCCTTCGAGGTGTTCGGTCCGTCGATACAGGGCCGGGGAACCCCACCCAGCGTGAGCACGTCCACCGCCGCCGCCGCATTCGAGCAGGCCGGACTCGGTCCCTCGGATGTGGACGTCGCGCAACTCCAGGACACGGAGAGCGGTGCCGAGATCATGCACATGGCCGAGTGCGGATTCTGTGAGCACGGCGAACAGGAGAAACTGATCGCGGCCGGCGAGACGGAGATCGGCGGCCGGATCCCGATCAACACCGACGGCGGATGCATCGCCAACGGGGAACCGATCGGCGCCTCCGGCCTCCGGCAGATACACGAGATCGTCACGCAGTTACGCGGGGAGGCCGGTGCCCGACAGGTTCCCGGACACCCGCGCATCGGATTCACCCATGTCTACGGTGCGCCCGGAATCAGCGCCTGCACCGTCCTGTCCGTCTGAGGAAGAGCCATGAATCAAGCAACGATGCCCGACCTGGACCAGTTCGTGGATGAAGCGCGGGCATGGCTGAGAACTGTCGCCGAACCGCGCACCCAGATCAAATGGGGAGTGGGATCCGACTCGGTCGCCGTCTTCGAGAATTGGACAGCGGAGCAGGAGCGCGACGAGACCGACCATATCCGCGCGTACGAGCAGACGAAGTTCGACGCCGGCTGGGGCTCGATGAACTGGCCGGCCGAGTACGGTGGCCGCGGCCTGCCGATGTCCTACGTCCTCGCGTTCCGGCGGGAGGAGAACGCATTCGACGTGCCGCGCCGGACCGAAATGTTCTCGGTGACTCAGCAACTGGTAGCCCCGGCGATCGCCCAGTGGGGAACACCGGAACAGTGCGAGCGGTATGTGCGCTCGATGCTCCGGACCGATATCATTGCCTGTCAGCTTTTTTCGGAGACCGAAGCCGGATCCGACCTTGCCGCCGTCCGGACGAGGGCAGTCGAACGGAATGGCCGCTGGACGATCACCGGGCACAAGGTCTGGACGTCCGGCGCCCGCGTCGCCGACGTGGGGGTGGCGGTGTGCCGCACCGACCCCGACGCGCCCAAACACGCAGGCCTCACGGTGTTCCTGGTCCCGATGGATGCTCCCGGGGTCACCGTCCGCCCGATCCGCCAGATGACCGGGGGCAGTTCCTTCAATGAGGTCTATCTGGACGGTGTCGAACTGTCGGACGACCACCGGTTGGGGCCCGTGGGGGAGGGGTGGCCGGTCGCCTTGACGGTGCTGGCGGCCGAACGACTCGACGCCGGGAACCTGGGTCTGGCCAACGCCGATCACGCCGTCGAACTCGCCCGTCACCTCGACCGGCCGCTCACCGAGATCGAGCGTGACAAGGTCGCGGACCTCGTGACCCGCAGCTATGTCCAGCGCGTGACCGGAATGCGGGTGGCCGCGGCAGTGGTCGCCGACAAGGACCCCGGCCCCGAGGCTTCGGTGGGCAAGTTGCTTGCCACGGACACCATGGCGCGCACGTCGGAGGTGGTCCGGCTGTTGCTGGGACGCGATCTGATTGCCGACTCGGGCGAGTGGGGAACGTTCGCGTGGACGGAGCATGTGCTCGGCGCACCCGGGTACCGGATCGCGGGCGGCACCGACGAGATCCAGCGCAACATCCTCGCCGAGCGTGTTCTCGGTCTGCCGAGGGAGCCGCGCCGATGACCACGAACAGCGCGCTCGGCGTCCGGGTGGCCCAGCGCCTGCGCGAGCAGAGCCCCGGCCTCGATGTCGGCGCACTCGAGCCGCTCCTCGGTGGGCATTCCGGGCTGACGTACAAAGTGCCGACCAGCGACGGCGACCTCGTGGTCAAGGCGGTTCCCGAGGGGCAACGCCCCATCGGGCGGCACGACATGGTGCGTCAGGCGCGGATCATGGAAACACTCGGTGCGACAGAGGTTCCCGTGCCTCGGATCGTCGCCGTCGACGAGGACGGGCCGGCGTGGTTCGCGATGGAGTGCGTGGCCGGGGAATCACTCGAGCCGGTGCTCGATTCCCCTCCGGTCGAACCGGCCGTCGCGGCGGCGCGGATGCGCCGTGCGGCCGCGGTGCTGCCGCGGCTGCACGCGGTGCCGGTCGACACGATCCCGGCTGCCGGGGAGCCGTTGTCACCCGCTGCGGAGCTGGCGCGGTGGAAACGAACCCTGGACGCCGTTCCCCCCGACCTCGTCAGCGGCGGCGACGAACTCCTGCGCCTCCTCGCCGCCGATCTCCCCGACGCGCTGCCACCGACGTTGGTGCACGGGGACTACCGGCTCGGCAACATAATCGCGCGTGACACCGAGCCGGCGGCGTTGATCGACTGGGAGATCTGGAGCCTGGGCGATCCGCGGGTCGAATTGGGCTGGTTCCTCGTATTCGCCGACGGTGCGAACTTTCCCGGGGTTGGACGCGCCGTGCCGGACCTGCCGTCCGCGGACGAACTGATCGACCTCTACACCGGGGACCACCCGGCGCTGCCGGACATGAACTGGTTCAACGCGCTCGGCCGTCTGAAGATGGCGGCGATCATGGGCCACAACCTGCGCCGGCACCGTGAGGGCCGCCACCACGACCCCGACCAGGAACGGCTGCCCGACACCATCTCGCAGCTCATCCGCAGCGGAACCGCGCTACTTGCCTGATCAACCTCCGATCACCGCGTGACGCGATGACGGAACAGAGAGGACCTCACGTGGACTTCGAATACTCCGCGCGCACCGAGCGACTGCTCGAGCAGCTGCGGAACTTCATGGAAGAGCACGTCTATCCGGCCGAGGCCGTGTACGACGAGCAGATCAAGTCGAACGACAACCCACACGAGCAGCCCAAGGTCATGCTGGACCTGCAGGCGAAGGCGCGCGAGCTCGGACTGTGGAATCTCTTCATGACGCACGGCGAGTGGGGCGCCGGTCTCACCAACCTCGAGTACGCCCCGCTCGCCGAGCTGGTCGGACGCTCGGTGATCGGCAACGAAGCCATCAACTGTTCGGCACCCGACACCGGCAACATGGAGATCCTCGCCATGTACGGCACCGAGCAACAGCAGTCCCGGTGGCTCGCGCCGCTCCTCGACTGCACGATCCGGTCGGCGTTCGCCATGACGGAACCGGATGTGGCGAGCTCGGACGCCACCAATATCACGTCGACCATCCGCCGGGACGGCGACGAATACGTCCTGAACGGCCGGAAGTGGTACACCTCAGGCATTCTCGACCCCGACTGCAAGCTCGTCATCTTCATGGGAAAGTCCGATCCCGACGCTCCGACCTACCGGCAGCAGAGCATGATCCTGGTGCCGGCGGATTCTCCCGGTATCGAAATCCTTCGCGATCTGCCCATGTTCGGGTACCGCGACCGGCTCGGTCACGGCGAGGTCCAGTTCACCGACGTCCGGGTGCCTGCCGATCACATGCTCGGCGCCGAGGGCGACGGTTTCGCGATAGCGCAGGGCAGGCTGGGGCCGGGCCGCATGCACTACGCGATGCGCGCGATCGGCATGGCCGAGCGCGCCCTCGAGCTGATGTGCCGACGAGCTCTGCAGCGCAATGCCTTCGGTGCGCCGCTCGCCGACCGCGGTGTGGTACGGGAGTGGATCGCGCGCAGCCGGATGGAGATCGACCAGATCCGGCTGCTGGTTCTCCAGTCGTCGTGGCTGATGGACACCCGGGGCAACGCCGCGGCCCGCTCGGAAGTCGCCGCGATCAAGGTCGCGGCCATGGAGGTCGCTCATCGGGTGGTCGACCATGCCGTCCAGACCTACGGCGCGGCAGGGGTGAGTGACGACACGATCCTGGCCCGGCTGTATGCGATCACCCGGGCACTGCAGATCGCCGACGGTCCGAACGAAGTCCATCTGCGCACCATCGCGCGCCTCGAACTGAAGAAGTACGCATGAACGCACCGCGAGAACTGACAGGCAAGGTCGCACTCGTCACGGGGGCCACCCGAGGGCTCGGATACGCCATCGCCAGCGGACTGGCCGCCGCGGGAGCCACCGTGATCGTGTCGAGTCGCAAGGAGGACGCATGCATCTCCGCGGCCCTCGCGATCACGAGGGACACCGGTGGCATCGCCGAACCGCTCGCACTGCACGTCGGCAAGTGGGACGCGATCGAACTCGCCGTCGACCACATTCTCGCGCAGTTCGGGAGCCTCGACATCGTCGTCAACAACGCAGGCATCGCACCGCTGTCGCCCAACCTCGAGTCGGTCTCCGAGTCGCTCTTCGACAAGACGATCGAGGTCAACCTCAAGGGCCCGTTCCGGCTCATGGCGGTAGCCGGCGCCAGGATGAGCGCGGCCGGAGGCGGTTCGATCATCAACATCTCGAGCATCGGCGCACTGCGGCCCAGCCCGCCGGAGGCGATGTACGCGGCATCGAAGAACGGCCTCAACGCGCTGACGATGGCCTTCGCCCAGGAATACGCGCCCCGGGTTCGGGTGAACTGCATCATGCCGGGCGGATTCGCGACAGACATGGCGGCGGACTGGGACGACGAGTTCGTCGGCAAGATCATCGACCGACTCCCTGCCGGGCGCCTGGGGCACCCGGACGAAATCGCTGGTCTCGTCGTGCATCTGGCGGGCGACCGTGCCGGTTACACCACGGGTGCCGTCATCCCGGTCGACGGCGGACGCACCGCCGTCTACTGACGCGCGCGTGCCACGAACACGAGTAGGAGCCAACCACATGCAGGTACCCGAGCTGTTCCAGTTGAGCGGTCGCGTCGCCGTCGTCACGGGTGCGTCGTCCGGACTGGGAATGGGATTCGCGCGGACACTGGCGTCGGCGGGCGCGACGGTCTTCGCGGCCGCCCGCCGTGTCGAGCGGCTCGCGGCGCTGGCAGGCGAGGTCGATGGCGTCGTCCCCGTCGAGTGCGACATCACCGTGGACGCGGACCGGCGCTCGCTCGTGGATCGGGCACTCGCGCAGGCCGGGCGGATCGACGTCCTCGTCAACAACGCGGGCAGACCCGGCAGGCCGAACGCCGAGGACGAGAGCCCGGAGGAATTCTCCTCGATTCTCGACGTCAATCTGGCCGCGGGATTTCATCTCGCCACGTCCGTAGCCTCGACCACACCGGCAGGCGAGGCCGCGTCGATCATCAATATCTCCTCGGTCGTCGGGCTCGTGTCGACGGCACCCATCGGCGGGGCGAGCTACGCGGCATCGAAAGCCGGCGTGCTCGGGCTGACCCGTGAGCTGGCCGGGCAGTGGGGCAGACGTGGGATCCGCGTGAACGCCATCGTGCCGGGCTGGTTCGACACGGAAATGACCGATGGATTGTTCAGCAACCAGCGTTCGGCGGACTGGGTGCGCCGCAACACGATGCTCGCCCGCGGTGGACGTCCCGGCGAAGTGGACGGCGCCGTGCTCTTTCTGGCGTCGGACGCGTCGTCCTACGTCACAGGCCAGACTCTGGTGGTCGATGGCGGCTGGACCGCCCGGTAGGCAAAGGTGACACTCATGGCAGTTCCGACAATGCGCGCAGTACGCCTGACCGGCTGGGGCGACGGTGCACGGGTTGTGCGCATCCCGGTTCCCGAACCACAGGGGCATCAGCTGCTCCTCCGAGTCGAGGCCGCCGGGCTGTGCAGATCCGATCTGCACGTGATGGACGCACCCGCGGGAGTATTCGACTATCCCCTCCCGTTCACGCTCGGACACGAGGTGGCGGGAACCGTCGTCGGTGCGGGCCCGGCGGCGGACACGTCCTGGATCGGCGAGTCCGTCGTCGTCCATGGTGTCTGGTCGTGCGGGCAATGCCGCAACTGCCGCCGAAACCGTGAGAACTATTGCTTCGAACTGAGCGCACGCGAGGACGGCCGTCTCACCGCGATCGGCAACGGCATCGGCCATGACGGCGGTCTGGCCGACACCATGATCGTTCCATCGGAGCGGTGCCTGGTCCGTACCCACGGGCTCGCCCCCGAGAGCGCCGCCCCACTCGCCGATGCCGCCCTGACGGCCTATCACGCAATCCGTACCAACCGGGACGTCGTCGACGCCGACTCCGTTTCCGTGGTGGTCGGGGTCGGGGGACTGGGCCACATCGCGATCCAGGTTCTTCGCGCACTGGGCGCGGGAACGATCATCGCGGTCGATCCGCGTGAGAGTTCGCGCGACCTCGCGCGTCGACTGGGGGCGGACGTGGCGGTGTCGGACATCGCGGAGGTTGCGGCCTCTCGGTCCGGTGTCGCCCGGCGTCACTGCGCTGATGTGGTCTTCGATTTCGTGGGAGCGCCGGACACGATGGAATCGGCGGCGCAGTTGCTCGCCCCCGGCGGCCGACTGGTCACCGTCGGCAGCGCCGGCGGTCGGCTCACGGTGGGCAAAGACGTGGGACTCGCGACGGGGTGGCAGGTGACTGCGCCGTTCTGGGGAACGCGAGCAGACCTCGAGGCCGTGGTCGACCTCGCGAACCGAGGCCTGCTGGCCGTCGAAGCGACCGCGTACCCGTTGGACGACGTTCTCGACGTCTATTCGAAGTTGCGGCGCGGCGAGATCACCGGGAGGGCCGTCGTGATCCCGTAACGGACGAAAAGCTGGGTGCGGTGCGCATTGTAGTCAATAATGAAACTAGTTCACTTCAATGAAAGGTCGGCGGAATGTGGGAGCTGGCACGCGAATTCGTTGCTCGCGCAGCGAATTCTCCGGATGACATCGCAGTCGTCGATGCAACGGGGGAGCACACGGTGGCGGAGGTTGTCGCGGCGGCAACCGGGCTCGCCGCCCAGCTGGACGCCGCGACGGGTGGCTCACCGACGGTGCTGGTGCAGGCTGACAACACGTGGCGCACACTCGCCGCGGCCATCGCCGTCGGACTGCGCGGCGGCCTGATCGCGGTGTTCAGCCGACATGCCACCCCGTCGGAGTTCGCCGTGGCCCTGAACGACATCGCACCCGACGTGGTGATCGCCGACCGGCAGTCGCTCTCGCACTGGGGTGTACCGGAGGACCGGTTCTGCGAGGAGGCGGTCGCGACGGCAGGCTGGGTGATGCGCTGGTCGCGATCACCGGTCAGCGACATCGAGCGGTGGAACGGCGGGATCGCGATCGCGATGACGTCCGGGTCGACCGGACATCCCAAGTGCGTGGTGCAGTCCGAATCTGCAATCCGGTACGCCTGCCGGTGCACGATCGAGGCGGTCGGCCTCGAACCCGGAGATCCTGTCGCGGCGTTCGTGCCACTGTCGTCGGTAGCGGCATTCTGCTTCGGG
>NZ_JBFUGT010000023.1:0-66704 GCF_056402775.1 Rhodococcus sp. P3_B8 | reverse complement strand
CACCGGCCCGGAGGGCCTAGATCCCGACCTTCGACAGGATCGCCGTCATCGCCGCCTGGACGCCGGTGGACAGGGTGGGCTCCGCGACGGGGGCGAAGAACGGTGAGTGGTTCACCGGCACAGGGTTTCCGCTCTCGAGGGTCTCCGCGGTGTGGCCACCGAACATCCAGAACACCGACGGCACGCCGATCGCCTCGGCGAGCAGACCGAAGTCCTCCGAGCCCATCATCGGAGACGACGGCGTGACGTTGTTCTCGCCCAGCACTTTCTGCAGCTCGGCGACGAGTTCGGCGGTGGCGTCGGGATCGTTGTAGTTGCGCGGGAACGTGTACAGCTCCTCGATCAGCGGCTTCGGCGCCCCGGACGCGTCGGCCTCGGCGTAGATGATGCGGCGCAGCGCGGCATTGACCTGCTCACGCACCTCGGGGTCGAGGGTGCGCACGTTGATCGTGAACTCGGCCCGGTCCGCGATGATGTTCTCCTTCAGCCCCGCATGGAACGTGGCGACTGTGACGACCGCCGGCTTCATGGGGTGAACTTCGCGGGACACGATGGTCTGGATGCGGTTGATCATGTTGACGCCCTGGATGATCGGGTCGATCGAATCCTGGGGCTGGGAGCCGTGCGACCCCTGGCCGTAGACGGTGACCTTCAGCGAATCGGCCATGGCCATCGCGTCGCCGCTCGTGACGTGCACGGTGCCGGCCAACATCGGCCCGACGTGCTGCCCGAAGACGATCTCCGGCTTGGGTGCCCGGTCCCACAGGCCGTCCTCGACCATCGCCTTCGCCCCGGCGGCCGTTTCCTCGCCGGGCTGGAAGAGGAACACGATCGTTCCGGCCCACGCCTCCCGCGCGCCTGCGAGCAGTTCGGCGACGGTGAGCAGGGTGGCCACGTGTGTGTCGTGGCCGCAGCCGTGCATCACCGGCACCTCGGTGCCGTCGTCGAGGTGTCCGGTGGCGGCGCTGGCGTAGTCGACGCCGGTGTCTTCCGCGATCGGCAGCCCATCGGAATCGGCGCGGAAGGCCACCGTGGGGCCCTCACCGTTGGTCAGGACACCGACCACTCCGGTGCCGCCGCAGACGAACGTGTCGATCCCGAGGGCGACGAGGGAACTCTGGATCAGCTCGGCGGTCTTGTGTTCCTGCATGGACAGTTCCGGGTGCGCGTGCAGGTGGTAGTAGAGGTCGTGCATCTTCGTCCGCAGCTCGTCGGTGAGCGCAATCGGCAGGTCGGTCATGGAGCCTTCTTTCGAATCAGGTGAAGGTGAGATATCTCCGCGTATCGATTCTTACTCGATGGTCGCGAGCTCGGCCGGGCTCTGGTCGTTCTTGTTCCGCAGGAACCAGGCGAGGACCGCCGTCACGATCACCGCGATGGCGGTGGACGACAGCGCGAGGCTCGGCATCGCCGGAACCACGACGAACGTGACGACCGCGGCCACCAGCAGCGCGACCACCGTGGCCCGGGGCTGCTTCATCGACACGATCGCCTGCACGAGGACCGCCCCCAGGACCGAGGGAAGGATGTAGGAACGGGTGACGGTCACGATGTCGGCGGGAATCACGCTGATCAGCCAGGTGCCGAGCAGCCCCACGAACACGGCCAGGGACACGAGGTGCACCATCGCGGCGCCGCAGATCGCCAGGACCGCAGCCAGTTCGGCCCGCTTGGTTCCCGGTTTGGCTCCGATGTTCGTCTGCGCGATCAGCGCGGCCGGCAACAGCTTGTTCGCGATGTTGCCGATCATGAACGCCTGGTACATCGCGGCCGGGCCGAGGATGGGGAAATAGGTCAGGGGTTCGACCAGCCAGATGATGAAGAATGTCCCGGCCACCGCGGCGAACGCGGTCCACAACTGGCCTGCGGTGACGTTTACCTCACCCGAGAACACCAGGTACAGGGGCGCACCGATCGACAAAAGCAGCCCCACGATCATCGTGATCCGACCCCAGCGGGACGTCGTCTTGTCGAACTCGGCGAGTTCACGCGCGCCGGTGGACACCGTTACGGCTTCGTCGGTAGTCATCGAAAAGTCCTTTCCGTGCGTGTCGTGAATCAGGAGGTGACCAGGTAGGTGACGGTGAGGGCGACGAGGATCGAAATGCCCAGCCCCCATTCACGGAGCCAGCCCTTGCCGAACGTCCGGGCCACGAACAGGCAGATCCCCATTGCGACCGCGGAGGCGGCGAACGCAACGATGTGATAGCTGGACTTCGTGAGTTCCTGGAAGCCCAGCGACGCGAACGCGCCGATCAGGGCCGCGGACGGAACGACCGCCATCAACGCCGGATTCACCGTGCGGATCTTCGCGTCACCCCGCTTGAGCAGCGGGGTGAGGACGAGCGCGGACAGCATCCACATCACGCCGCCGATGCTCATCGCGAAGAATGCGACGACGAAGACGTTCTGGGTGTAGGTGTCGGTACCGAGTTTCGCGCCCATGGAGTCGGCGGCGATGCTGGCCGCGGACACGTCGTACGCGGCGGAACCGATCAGGCCGATGCGGGCCAGGACGGCGGGCGTGCCGAAGAGGGCGAGCAGGGCGATCGCCACGAGGCAGACCGCCAGGGACGGTCCGATCGCCGAGACGGCGCCGGAGCGGAACGAGACTTTCATGTCTTCCGGCGACATGTCCGCGACGGGTGCCACCTTGCGGACCGCGGTCATGTAGATCGCCGACTGCACGACTATGACGACGAAGATGCCGGCAACGGCCACCCAGAGAACTGGCGAGTTGGCGACAGCCATGATGTCCGTGGATGCCCCACTAGCAGTCACATTCATGAATCTCCCAGGGAGAGTGAGCAACCGGTGAACCGATTGCTCGAGCGATGTGAGGGTGATCCGGTGGATCACCTCGGCTGACACCCGCTCTGTTCCGTAACCTGAGAGTTTGGAGACACACTCGTGCGAGTGGTCATCGTGCCCCGTCGGTGAACGTGCCGTTACAGCCGACACGCTGCTCTCCAGAGTTCCCGACCCTGACTGTCCTGGTGCCTGAGAGTTTGTGGGTACTTGCTCCTTCGGCGCCCGGGACACGGTCCCGGAACTCTCCAGCCAGGTTCATAGGGAGAAACCATCGAGATGGTTCCGAATCGAACTGACTCGAGACGTACTGTTCCGCAGACGTATTACGAAAGCATGACTTCACCGTTCCGGCGTGTTAACTCACAGCAGTTCCTGGTCGGAAATCGCCAGTGCGCGTTCGCATGCCGAACACCCCATGTGAGTGGCAAAGCGTGCGCCAGCACACTTTGCCACTCACATGGGGGTCAGCCGTGGACGTGGAGTGGCTTGCCGGCCACTGCCATCAGTGCCTCACCGAGCGCCTCGCCCTGCGTGGGGTGGGCGTGCACGAACTTCGCCGCCTGCGCGGCGTCGACCTCGAAGTTGTAGAGCAGCTGCGCCTCACCGATCAGCTCACCGACACGGTCGCCGACCATGTGCACGCCGACGACGACCCCGGTCGGCGCCACCACGAGTTTGACCGCCCCCGACGTCTTGAGGATCTGGCTCTTGCCGTTGCCGGCGAGGTCGTAGGTGACGGTCTCGACGGTCTCGCCGAACTTCTCCTGGGCCGCGGTCTCGGTCAACCCGACGGACGCGACCTCGGGGTGGGAGTAGGTGACCCGCGGGATGCCGGTCTCGTCGATGACCTCGGGACGGAGCCCGGCGATTTCCTCCGCCACGAAGATGCCCTGCTGGAACCCGCGGTGGGCCAGCTGGAGCCCGGGGACGATGTCGCCGACCGCGAAGACGTTCGGGACCGTGGTGCGCAGTCGATCACTGGTCACCACGAAGCCCTTGTCGAGCATCACTCCGGTCTCCTCGTACCCCATGGACGCGGTGTTGGGTCCGCGCCCCACTGCGACCAGCAGGACGTCGGCGTCGAGTACGTCGCCGGAGTCGAGGGTGACGGACACCGCGTCCTCGTCCTGCGTCACCTCCGTCACCCGCACACCTGTCTTCGCGGCGATCTTGCGGCGGCGGAATGCCCGCTCGAGGTACTTGGAGATCGTCTCGTCCTCGTTCGGCACCAGCCGTGGCATCGCCTCGACGATCGTCACCGACGCACCGAACGACGCCCAGACACTGGCGAATTCGACGCCGATGACGCCGCCGCCCAGGATGATCGCCTTCTTCGGGACGGACGGCAACACGAGAGCCTCGTCGCTGGTGACGACCCGGCCGCCGATGCTGATGCCGGGCAGCGTCTTCGGCGACGACCCCGTTGCCAGGACGACGGCGGCGCCCGTGATCAGCTCGTCGTCGACCTCCACTCCGTTGGGTCCGACCAACCGGCCGCGGCCGTTGACGACGGTGATGCCGTACGAGTCGACGAGGCCCTGCAGTCCCTTGTGCAGTCGGGTGACGATGGTGTTCTGGTAGCTCAGGACCTTCTCGAGGTCGACACCGTCGAACGTGACGTCGATACCGAACTGCGAGGCGGTGCGGGCACTGTCCGCGACCTCGGCGGAGTGCAGCAGCGCCTTCGTCGGAATGCACCCCTGATGCAGGCAGGTGCCGCCCAGTTCGTTCTCCTCGACGAGGATGACCGAACGGCCCAGTTCGGCCGAGCGGATGGCGGCCGCGTAGCCGCCGGAACCGCCGCCGAGGATGACGACATCTGCAGATCGGTGGGACATGGGAACTCCTTGCTGGAACGGAAGAGGGTGGGGTTCAGTGAACTGCGGTTGCGGCGACGGCCTCCGCGTGGAGGCGGCCGGCCCGATAGGAGGAGCGCACGAGCGGACCGGACAGGACGCCGAGGAAGCCGATCTCGCGGGCGATCCCGTCGAGCATGACGAACTCGTCCGGCGTCGCCCACCGTGCCACCGGATGGTGCCGGGCCGACGGCCGCAGATACTGCGTGATCGTGATCAACTGGCAGCCGGCCGCGTGCAGGTCCCGGAGGGCCTGAATCACCTCGTCCGTGGTCTCCCCCATCCCGAGGATCAGGTTCGACTTGGTGATCAGGCCGTCCTCCCGAGCCCGTGTGATCACCTCGAGGGACCGCTCGTACGTGAAGGCAGGGCGGATACGACGGAATATCCGGGGAACAGTCTCCACATTGTGCGCGAGTACTTCCGGGCGGGTGTCGAACACCTTGCGTAGTTGCGCGGCATCGGCGTTGAAATCGGGGATCAGCAGTTCGACGCCAGTGCCCGGGCACAGTTCGTGAATCTGCCGGACCGTCTCCGCGTACAGCCAGGCGCCGCCGTCCCACAGATCGTCGCGGGCGACCCCGGTGACGGTGGCGTACCGAAGGCCCATGGTCTGCACCGACTCCGCGACCCTCCTGGGTTCGCCCCGGTCGAGTGCGGCGGGCCGGCCGGTGTCGATCTGGCAGAAGTCGCACCGCCGGGTGCACTGGCTTCCGCCGATGAGGAAGGTCGCCTCTCGGTCCTCCCAGCATTCGAAGATGTTGGGACATCCCGCTTCCTGGCACACGGTGTGCAGGTTCTCGCGTTCGACGAGGGCGGCGAGGTCCCGGTATTCGGGGCCTGTCCGCATCTGCACCTTCATCCACGACGGTTTGCGTTCGACCGGGGTCTGAGCGTTGCGGACTTCGAGGCGGAGCAGTCGGCGGCCGTCAGGGGCGAGCGGAGCGACGGGGAATCGTTCAGGGGCGAGCGGAGCGACGGGGGGTGACTCAGGCTGTGCAGTCATGGGGGGAACTCCTAGGGCCGGTCGAAACCGGTCGGTATGCGTCGTCGGACCCGCGCGGTGGACAGCGCGGAACCGGGGCAGGCGATTAGGGAGCGCGAGCACACTTCGACAACCGTTGCGGCTGCGGGCATCTGGGCTCTCATCGTCCGGCGTGTGCGGTCACGTCGGAGCGAAGATGCATCGAGGATGCCAAACGACGAGGACTTTTGGCAACACCGTCGGTCCGAGGAGACAAACCCGCGGCGTCTGTGTACTGTTTGGCCAATCACAACTGAAGACGCCGTTGACGCGCAGCGGGAGAACCTCCGTTTCGGAGGCGCCGTAGGAGCAACTTCCTCCCCGGGAATCTCTCAGGCCCCAGTACCGCAGCGCAGAGGCAACTCTGGAGAAAGTATCGGCCGCACGGCCGGAACTTACCGAAGGTGAAGAGCTTGCCGTAGTTGCGGTGCGCCCAAACTCTCAGGTTTCAGGACAGAGCGGGGAGGTGCCCCCTTGTCGATGTCCGGTGCGGTCCGGACTCAACGAAACCGGAGTCACCTCGTGCCAGCAGAACCCCGCACCGCCACCCACGGCGTGCCCCTCACCAGCGACTTTCCGTCCCGCCACATCGGTCCTGACGCTTCCGCGTCGCGGCGGATGCTCGACGCCCTCGGTTACGACAGTCTCGCGAACCTGATCGACAGCGCGGTGCCCGAGCAGATCCGCAGTTCACAGCCCTTGAATCTGCCGACGGCGAGGTCCGAGCAGCAGGTTCTCGCCGACCTGCGCACACTGTCGGAGCGCAACGAGACCCGCGTCCAGATGATCGGCCTCGGATACTCCGACACCATCACGCCTGCGGTGTTGCGGCGGAATATGCTCGAGTCCCCCGCCTGGTACACCGCCTACACCCCGTACCAGCCGGAGATCTCCCAGGGCCGGCTGGAGGCGCTGCTGACGTTCCAGACCGTCATCGAGGATCTCACCGCCCTTCCCCTGGCCGGCGCCTCGCTGCTCGACGAGGCGACCGCCGTGATGGAGGCGGTGCTGCTGATGCGACGCGCGAACAAGTCGAAGCCCGCCACCAACCGCGTCGTCCTCGACGCAGACTGCCTGCCGCAGACGCTGGCCGTCGTCCGGGGACGAGCGAAGGCGGTGGGCATCGAGGTGGTGGTCGCGGAACTGTCCGGGGAGCTGCCCGACGGTGACATGTTCGGGGTGGTCTTCCAGGCGCCCGGTGCGAGCGGCGCGGTGCGCGACCTGGCTCCGATGATCGCCGCGGCGAAGGCGCGCGGCGCGCTGACCACGGTCGCGGCGGACCTGCTGTCGCTGACGATCCTGACGCCGCCCGGCGAGCAGGGCGCCGACATCGCCGTCGGGTCGGCGCAGCGTTTCGGTGTGCCCCTGTTCTTCGGCGGACCGCACGCCGGCTACATGGCCGTGCGCGGCGGGCTCGAGCGCATGCTGCCCGGCCGTCTCGTCGGAGTGTCCGTCGACGTCGACGGGAAGACCGCCTACCGGCTGGCACTGCAGACCCGCGAACAGCACATCCGGCGTGACAAGGCGACCAGCAACATCTGCACGGCGCAGGCACTGCTTGCGAACGTCGCCGCGATGTACGCCGCCTACCACGGTCCGGAAGGGCTGCGCGCCATCGCAAATAGGGTGCACGACCACGCGACGACCATCGCCGGAAGCCTGCGCGCCGCCGGTCACACAATCGTCCACGACAGCTTCTTCGACACGGTTCTCGTGCGGGTCCCGGCGGGTGCCGGGGCGATCGTGGAGTCGGCCGATCGGGACGGCATCAACCTCCGCCTCGTCGACGCCGATCACGTTGCGATCGCCTGCGACGAGTGCACCACCGACGACATCGTCCGGCGGGTGGTCGCCGTGTTCGGTGCGCAGCCGACGACCGTCGCGGCGGCCGAACTGCCTTCGGCACTCGCCAGGACGTCGAACTACCTGCAGCACCCTGTGTTCCACGATCACCGCTCGGAAACCGCGATGCTCCGCTTCCTGCGCACACTGTCGGACAAGGACCTCGCGCTCGACCGCACCATGATCCCGCTCGGATCGTGCACGATGAAACTCAACTCCGCTGTCGAGATGGAACCCATCAGCTGGCCCGGGTTCGCGTCCATCCACCCGTACGCCCCGGTCGCGCAGACGGCCGGCTACCTCGAGCTCGTCGCCGACCTGGAACGCTGGCTCGGCGAGATCACCGGCTACGACCGGGTCTCGTTGCAGCCCAACGCCGGATCCCAGGGCGAGCTGGCCGGGCTGCTCGCGATCCACGGCTATCACGAATCCCGCGGCGACTTCGGACGCAACGTCTGCCTCATCCCCCAGTCCGCGCACGGCACCAACGCGGCGTCCGCGGTTCTCGCGGGCATGAAGGTCGTCGTCGTCGCGACCGCGGAGAACGGCAACATCGACGTGGGCGACCTACGCGCGAAGATCGCGGCGCACGAGGGCGCGGTGGCCGCGATCATGCTGACCTACCCGTCCACGCACGGCGTGTACGAGAGCGACGTGCGGACGGTCTGCGATCTGGTGCACGAGGCCGGCGGGCAGGTGTATGTCGACGGCGCGAACCTCAATGCGCTGGTCGGCCTCGCACAGCCAGGTAAGTTCGGCGGCGACGTGTCACACCTGAACCTGCACAAGACGTTCTGCATCCCGCACGGCGGCGGTGGTCCCGGTGTCGGGCCTGTCGCGGTGCGCGAGCATCTGGCGCCGTTCCTGCCCGGTAATCCGCTGGGCGGCGACGACCTCGGCACCCCGGTGTCGGCGGCCAACTACGGATCGGCCGGCATCCTGCCCATCACGTGGGCGTACATCGCACTCATGGGACCGGACGGGCTGACGAGCGCCACCGAAACCGCGGTGCTCGCAGCCAATTACGTCGCCCGGTCGCTGGATCGGCATTTCCCGGTCCTCTACACGGGCCCGTCCGGTCTGGTGGCACACGAGTGCATCCTCGACCTCCGGCCCATCACCAAGTTGACCGGCGTCACCGCCGAGGATGTCGCGAAGCGATTGATCGACTACGGCTTCCACGCGCCCACCCTGTCGTTCCCCGTCAACGGCACCCTGATGGTCGAGCCGACCGAGTCCGAGGACCTGGCCGAACTCGACCGCTTCATCGAGGCGATGGTGTCCATCCGCCGCGAGATCGACCTGGTCGGCGATGGCGTGTGGCCGCTCGAGCGCAGCCCACTGCGTCAGGCCCCGCACACCGCCGAACAGGTGACCGCGGACGAATGGGACCTGCCCTACCCCCGCCACCTCGCCGCCTACCCCGTCGCGTCGCTTCGCGCCGCCAAGTACTGGCCCCCGGTGCGTCGCATCGACGGCGTCCACGGCGACCGCAACCTCGTCTGCTCGTGCCCGGCGCCCGAGGCCTTCGAGAACACCACCGACATCGACACTTCGGCCATCGCCGAGACCCCCGAGGAGGCCTTCGCATGACCCTCACCACGACGCCCGCGTCCCCGCTGCTCGGCGAGCACGGCGCGCTGGGAGCCCATTTCACCGACTTCGCGGGCTGGCAGATGCCGCTGAAGTACGACAGCGAACTCGCCGAGCACCACGCCGTCCGCAAGACCGCCGGACTGTTCGACCTCTCGCACATGGGCGAGATCGCGGTCACCGGACCCGAATCCGGAGCGGTCCTGGATTATGCTCTGGCCGGCGAACTCTCGAAGATCGGCGTCGGCAGAGCCAAGTACTCCCTCCTGTGCAATGCGGACGGCGGAGTCATCGACGATCTGGTCGTCTACCGTCTCGCCAACGAGCATTTCCTCGTGGTGGCCAATGCGGCCAACGCGCCGACGGTGCACCGCGAACTGGCGGCACGCGTCGAGGGCTTCTCCGCGAACGTCGACGATCAGTCCGCGGAGACCGCACTGATCGCGGTGCAGGGACCGGCCGCGCAGGGCATCGTGCAGTCCCTCGTTCCCGCCGAGCAGGTCGACACTGTGGCGGAGTTGAAGTACTACGCGGTCACGCGCGCGGTGGTCGCCGGCATCGACGTCCTCCTCGCCCGTACTGGGTACACCGGGGAGGACGGCTTCGAGCTGTACGTGCCGAACGAGCTGTCCGTGCCGTTGTGGCGCGCATTGCTCGACGCCACCACGACCCGCGGCGGCGTCCCCGCCGGCCTCGCCTGCCGCGACACCCTCCGCCTCGAGGCCGGAATGGCGCTGTACGGCCACGAACTGAACCTCGACACGAATCCGTACGAGGCCGGGCTCGGCAAGGTGGTCCGGCTGAACAAGGAATTCGTCGGCCGCGATGCCCTGCAGAAGTTGTCGGATCAGTCTCCGCAGCGGGTGCTCGTCGGCCTCGCCGGAAGCGGCCGCCGGGCCGCCCGCGCCGAGTACACCGTGTTGGACGCGTCCGGCGGATCGGCGGTCGGCACCATCACGTCCGGGGCGCTGTCTCCGACGCTCGGGCATCCGATCGCGCTCGCGTTCGTAGACGTCGCGTTCCGCGAACCGGGCACCGAACTCACCGTGGACATCCGCGGCAAGAAGGAACCGTTCGTGGTCACGCCGTCGCCGTTCTACCGCCGCTCCTGAGCCGTTCCCACCCACTTCAGCCCCGAAAGGGTCACACATGTCTTCGCACGCCTTCCCTGACGACCGCAGCTACACCGACGATCACGAGTGGGTCCTGATCGAGCCGGGCGCCACGCTCCCCGACGAGCCGGTCCGCGTCGGCATCACCTCGGTCGCCGTCAACTCGCTCGGCGAGCTCGTCTTCGTCGACCTGCCGGAGGTCGGTGCGACCATCGTCGCCGGCGAATCGTGCGGCGAGGTCGAGTCGACCAAGACCGTGTCCGAGCTGTATCCGCCGGTGAGCGGCCGGGTCACCCTGATCAACACCGCCGCCGTCGACGACCCGGGACTGGTCACCGCCGACCCGTACGGCGAGGGCTGGCTGTTCGCCGTCCAGCCGTCCGCCGCCGGCGAGCTCCTCACCGCGGCCGAGTATGCCGAGAAGAACGGGGTGCAGGCATGAGCGTCCTGAACCGCGATCTCGCGGATTTCGATCCGGACGTCGCCGCACTGATCGGCAAGGAGCTGGGGCGCCAGCGCACCGGCCTCGAGATGATCGCGTCGGAGAACCACGCACCGCTTTCGGTGATGCAGGCGCAGGGGTCCGTGCTGACCAACAAGTACGCCGAGGGGTACCCGGGCCGGCGCTACTACGGCGGCTGCGAGCACGTCGACACGATCGAGCAGCTCGCCATCGACCGCGTCAAGGCGCTGTTCGCCGCCGAATACGCCAACGTGCAACCGCATTCCGGTGCCACCGCGAACGCGTCGGTGATGCACGCGCTGATCAAACCGGGCGACACGATCCTCGGACTGTCCCTCGCCGACGGCGGCCATCTCACGCACGGCATGCGCCTCAACTTCTCCGGCAAGCTCTACAACGTCGCCGCCTACGGGGTGTCCGAGCAGGACTACCGCATCGACATGGACGAGGTGGCGAAGGCGGCACGCGAGCACCGGCCGCAACTGATCATCGCCGGCTGGTCCGCCTACCCCCGGCACCTGGACTTCGCCCGCTTCCGGGAAATCGCCGACGAGGTCGGCGCGTACCTGATGGTCGACATGGCCCACTTCGCGGGTCTGGTCGCCACCGGATTCCACCCGTCCCCCGTCCCGCACGCACACGTCGTCACGTCGACGACGCACAAAACCCTCGGCGGACCCCGCGGCGGCATCATCCTGACCAACGACGCCGCCATCGCGAAGAAGATCAACTCCGCGGTGTTCCCCGGCCAGCAGGGCGGCCCACTGGAACACGTGATCGCAGGCAAGGCAACGGCATTCAAGATGGCGGCCGAACCCGACTTCGCGGAGCGTCAGGAACGCTGCCTCGACGGTGCGAAGGTCCTCGCCGAACGGCTCAGCCGACCCGACGTCAAGGAAGCCGGAATCAGCGTCCTCACCGGCGGCACGGACGTGCACCTCGTCCTGGTCGATCTGCGGGATGCCGCCATCGACGGGCAGCAGGCCGAGGACCGCCTCGACGCGATCGGAATCACCGTCAACCGCAACGCCGTCCCGTTCGATCCGCGGCCGCCGATGGTGACGTCCGGTCTGCGCATCGGCACGCCCGCACTCGCCGCCCGCGGCTTCGGCCGCGACGACTTCGTGACGGTCGCCGACCTGATCGCCCAGGCACTGGTCGCGCCCGCCGACGCGGACACGTCCGGGTTGGCCGCCCAGGTCCGGGTGCTCGCGGACAAGTACCCGCTCTACCCGGGCTTGTAACTCGTGACGATCAGTGTGTTCGACCTGTTCTCGGTCGGTATCGGACCCTCGAGTTCGCATACGGTCGGGCCGATGCGGGCAGCGGGCACGTTCGTCGGCGACCTCGACACACTCGGCCTTCTCGGGGACGTCGCCGGTGTCCGTGTCGATCTGTACGGATCGCTCGCGGCCACCGGCGCCGGCCACGGCACCATGTCGGCGATCCTCCTCGGCCTCGAGGGGTATCGGCCGGAAACCATCGCCACCGAGGAGATGGAGACGCGACTCGACGAGGTGCGGGCGAGTCGGCGGATCCGCCTCGGCGGGACCGCCGACATACCGCTCGCCGAGGACGAGATGGTGCTGCACCCGTTGACGGTCCTCGATTTTCACCCCAACGGAATGACCCTCACCGCCACCGGCGTGACCGGCCGTGAACTGCACGCGCAGACGTACTATTCGATCGGCGGCGGATTCGTCGTCACCGGCGCCGAACCGGAGCTGCCCGTCGACGCGGGCGCGAATTCGCTGTCGTTCGGGTCGGCGCGCGAACTGCTCGCCCTCAGCGAGCACTACGGTCTCACGATCAGCGAGGTCATGCTCGAGCACGAACGCGCCCTCCGGCCCGAGCCGGAGGTCCGGGCGCGGCTCCTGCACATCCGGGACGTGATGGTCGAGTGCCAGCAACGCGGAATCAGCCGGGACGGGTACCTGCCCGGCAGTCTGCGGGTACGCCGCCGCGCCCGCGGCTGGTACGAGCGGCTGAATGAGGAGGATCCGGGTCGTGATCCCGCGTTCGCCGAGGACTGGGTGAACCTGGTGGCGCTCGCCGTCAACGAGGAGAACGCGTCCGGCGGACGGATCGTCACCGCCCCCACCAACGGGGCGGCCGGCATCATCCCGGCGGTCCTGCACTACGCGCTGCACTACACCCCCGCCGGGAAGGCCGACCCGGACGGAACGACGGTGCGATTCCTGCTGGCGGCCGGCGCAATCGGATCCCTGTACAAGGAACGGGCCTCGATCTCCGGGGCCGAGGTGGGCTGTCAGGGCGAGGTGGGTTCCGCGGCGTCCATGGCCGCCGCCGGGCTCGCCGAGATCCTCGGCGGCAGCCCGCAGCAGGTGGAGAACTCGGCGGAGATCGCGATGGAACACAGTCTCGGTCTGACGTGTGATCCCATCGGCGGCCTGGTGCAGATTCCGTGCATCGAGCGCAACGCCATCTCGGCGGGCAAGGCGATCAACGCCGCCCGGATGGCGCTGCGCGGCGACGGCACCCACCGAGTCAGCCTGGACCAGGTGATCGAGACGATGCGGGCCACCGGCGCCGACATGAGCTCGAAGTACAAGGAGACCTCCACCGGCGGTCTCGCCGTGAACGTGTCGGTGAACCTCGTCGAATGCTGACGTAAGTCCTCTAGGGCCAGTGAATGAACGCGGTGCCGGGGATCCGATCGGGATCCCCGGCACCGCGGTCACGCATGTGCGGGCTGCAACAGACCTATTCGGTCGAATCGCTCCGCACGGTCGGAGAGTCGCTGGGTGGTGTCTGCCGCATCGAGGAGCGACAGTTCGCGGTGGAGTACCGCACCCACCCGGGTGCAGAACGCCGTGGATTCGTCTGCCGCGTCCGGTAATTCGGGAATCACCTCGTCCACGATGCCGCTCGCGAGGAGATCGGACGACCGGATTCCCTGCCGGGCGGCCATGTCCGGAGCGTGTGCGATGTCGTGGTGCAGGATCGCGCTCGCACCTTCGGGCGGCAGGGGCGACAGCCAGCCGTGCTGGGCCGCGAGCACCCGATCGGCCGGGATCAACGCGAGCGCGCCGCCACCGGTGCCCTGCCCGAGCAGCAGGGAGATGGTGGGGACGTCCAGCGAGACCATATCGGCGATGCAGCGGGCGATCTCACCGGCCAGACCGCCTTCCTCCGCCTCCTTCGACAACGCCGCGCCCGCGGTGTCGATGACCGTCACCAACGGCAGATTCAGTTCCGCCGCCAGCCGCATTCCCCGGCGGGCTTCCCGCAGAGCGCCCGGGCCGAGTGGCGACCGCGTGGTCTGCCCTCGACGGTCCTGCCCGAGCAGGACGCACGGCATGTCACCGAACCGGACGAGAGCGAGGATCAAGCCCGGATCGACCTCACCCTGACCGGTTCCGTTGAGCGGAAGAACATCCGACGCGGAGTGGAACATCACCTCCCGCACACCGGGCCGGTCCTCGCGGCGCGAGGCGACCACCGAATCCCACGCGGGGACGTCCGGCAGACTCTCGGGCACGGGGGCGTCGGCGAGCGCCGGCCGGCAGGCACGGCTGGAGGTTATGATGCGCAGCGCGCGGTCGACGATCTCGGCGAGCTGATCCGGCGGCCGCACCGCGTCGATGAGTCCGTGCGCGTGCAGGTTCTCGGCGGTCTGGACCCCCGCCGGGAACGGCGACTCGTACAGCGCCTCGAACACGCGCGGTCCGAGGAAACCGACGAGCGCTCCGGGTTCCGCGATGGTGACGTGCCCCAGCGACCCCCAGGACGCGAACACTCCGCCGGTCGTGGGGCTCCGCAGGTAGACGAGGTACGGCAGGTGCGCCTCCTTGTGCTTGATCACCGCCGCCGTGATCTTGACCATCTGCAGGAACGCGGTGGTTCCCTCCTGCATTCGCGTGCCACCGGACGTGGGCAGGGCGAGCAGCGGAAGGCGTTCGCGCGTGGCGCGCCGGATCGCGGCGACGAGACGCTCGCCTGCGGCCACTCCGATGGAGCCGCCGAGAAAGCCGAATTCGCAGACGAGGATTGCCGTTCGGCGGCCACGGATGGTGGCCACTCCGGTCAGCACCGCCTCGTCGAGGCCGGTCTTCTCCTGTGCGCGAAGAAGTTCGTCGGCGTACTCGGGGTCCGCCGCGACCTGGATCGGGGGCGTGTCCCACGACTCCCACGTGCCGGCGTCGACTACCAGGTCGAGCAGTTCGGGAGCGGTCAGGCGAGCCATCAGCTGCACTCTTTCAGCCACGACAGCACGGTGTCGTTGTCCGCACCGAGGACCGGTGGTGCGGTGTGCCGGGTCTCGGTGACCTCGGTGCCGTCCGGTTCGAAGAACCGCAGGGGCGGGCCCGGCAGCGTGATGTTGCCGAGTGTGCGGTGGTCGACGTCGACGAGCAGTCCCTGCGACTTGGTCTGCTCCCATTCGTAGACTTCGGAGATCGTCCGGACGCGTCCCGCGGGCACCCCGATGCGGTCGAGTTCGATGAGAAGTTCGTCGCTGGTGTACGCGCCGAACGCGTCCTCGACCAGTTCCAGGACCTGCTTGTGGTTCTCGACGCGTTCGGGATTCGTGGCCATTCCGGGGGTTTCCGGATCGAGGTGGAAGCCCGCGCAGAACCGCTTCCACAGTCCTTCGCTGCCGACCGAGATCTGGACGGCGCCGTCGGCGGTGCGGAACAGCCCGTAGGGCGAGATCGACGGATGGTGGTTGCCCTGCGCCTCACCGACCTCGCCGGCGACGGTCCACTTCGTCCCCTGGAAGGCGTGCACGCCGACGACGCTGGCCAGCAACGACGTTCGCACGACGCGGCCCCGTCCGGTGCGCTCACGTTCCTGCAGGGCGGCGACGACGCCGAACGCCCCGTACATGCCGGCGAGCAGGTCCGCGATGGGCACGCCGACGCGCTGGACGTCGTCGGGATTGGGGCCGGTCAGCGACATCAGTCCGGCCTCGCCCTGCGCGATCTGGTCGTACCCCGCGCGTCCGCCTTCGGGTCCGTCGTGACCGAAACCGCTGATGGACAGGACGACCAGGCGCGGGTTCAGCTCCGCGAGCCGTTCGGTGGTGAATCCCAGGCGGTCGAGGACGCCGGTGCGGAAGTTCTCCATGAGGACGTCGGCGCGCCGGACGAGGGATTCGAGGGTGGCCCGTCCGTCTTCGGCCTTGAGGTCGAGGGTGATCGACTTCTTGTTCCGATTCGCGGACAGGAAGTACGTCGATTCCCGCTTGGCGTCAGCAGGGTTCACGAAGGGCGGCCCCCATCCGCGGGTGTCGTCGCCGCCGTGCGGGGTCTCGATCTTGATGACGTCGGCGCCGAGGTCGCCGAGCATCATCGCCGCGTGGGGGCCCGCGAGTGCGCGGGTCAGATCGACGACGACCACTCCTTGCAGCGGACCTGTGCGCTCCATCGTGTTCGTGGACATGTGAAACCACCCGTTACTTCCTGGCGAGAGCCGCGAGAGCTGGACTGTTGGTGCAGTGACCTAGTGGACTAGCCAATTAAATGAAACATCTGATTCGGCCGATGTCAAGAGGTGAAAAGTCGATGCAACGACGCGGGGAGGCGGGCCGGTCGCCTCCCCGCCGGCCGTCAGAGCCAGCCGGGCACCACGAGAATCGCCCAGGCCACGAGTGGCCCGATGGCCACGACGAGGGCGCTGTACTTCAGGATCTGCTTGTAGAAACGGTCTCGATCGACATTCTGTGCGTTCGCGAGGACCAGCGCTCCGTTGGTCGAGAACGGGCTTACGTCCACGATGGTCGAGGAGATGGCAAGCGCGACGATGACGCCCACCGCGCCCACCTCGCCGGCGAGGAGGAAGGGGACGGCGAGCGGAATGGTCGCTCCCAGAATCGCCGTGGACGACGCGAATGCGGAGACGATGGCCCCGATGTAGCAGAGCAGAAGAGCGACGAGAAGAGGCATCCCCAGGCTGGCCACCGCGTTTCCGACGTACTCGACGGTTCCCGCCTCCTGCAGGACCCCCACGAAGGTGAGCACGCCGCCGATGAGCAGAACCGTCGACCAGCTGATCTGCGCGATCGCACCCTTCTGCGCCTTCGGCGAGGCGAGCGCCAGGACGACGGCCACCGTCATCGAGATGAACCCCACGTCCAGGTCGAGGATCAGCGAGAACACCGCGAGCGCGGCGAGACCGACCAGAGTGAGGGCCTGATCGAATGTGACTCCGGGGCGTGCGGGTGCGCCCGCGAGGGCCGGCGTCGGGCGCACCTTGGTCGCGGTGGCCCCTCCGGACCCCGAGTCGCCTCCGGTCGCGGGCACTCCTCCGCCCGAACCACCGGCGCCGCTTCCTACCGTGTCCTCGGCGCCGTCGTCGTGCACGCTGCGCCCGATCAGGTCGCGTCCGCCCAGGAAGACGAACAGGAGCACCCCGATAGCGGCGTTGAACAGGAGGCTTCCGAGGAACAGGGTGAGCGGGCTATTGGTCAATCCCGCCTTGGACGCGATGTCGTTGACCGTGACGCCGTAGATGCTGATCGGCGAGAATCCGCCCGCCTGGGCTCCGTGCACGACCATCATGCCCATCAGGAGAGCGTTGATCTTGTAGCGGGCGGCGAAGCCGAGGGCAATCGGCGCGACGATCGCGACCGCGGCGGGGCCGAGCGCGCCGATAGAGGTGAGTACCGCCGTGATCCCGAACATCACCCAGGGGATCAGCGCGACACGTCCGCGGACCAGCCGGACCGCCCCGCGGACCATGAGGTCGACGGTCCCGTTGTTCTGGGCGATCGCGAAGAGGTAGGTGATGCCGACCAGCGTCAGGAACAGGCTGCTGGGGAATCCGGCGATGATGTCGTCGCTGCTCATGTGCAGCGACAAGGTTCCGACGAAGAAGGCGGCAACGAAGCCGAGAGCGCCCATGTTCACGGGCAGCACGGTCGCCGCCAGGAACATGACAGCGAGCGCAAGTATGGGGATCAACTCGGTCGACATGAAAGTCTCCGGTTCTGTGGCAGTGGCAACTGGTCTCGACCGCCGCCGGCGAGCAAATTGACTCAGTGGCAGATTGGCCTAGCCACTTCATAAAAGCAGTGTCGTGGATCACTGTCAATAGGAACTGTGGATGCGGTTACATGCCTGTGCGAGATACCGTGGAGTAGTTTCAGTGGAATGGAGAGTGGGTGGCCCAGTGGCTGAGCAACTGCGTCCGGTAGCACGACCGCGGCTGTACGAGGTGATCGTCGAACAGCTCTGCGCTCATATCGCCGACCACGAGATGACGCCGGGCGACCGACTCCCCGCCGAGCGTGAACTCGCCGCTCAACTGGGCGTGAGTCGCGCTTCCCTGAGTCAGGCGCTCGTCGCCCTCGAGGTACAGGGCGTGGTGTCGGTCCGGCACGGGGACGGTGCCGTGCTCGTCCGCCGCCCCATCGAGGAACGAGCCGTCAAGGCGCTGCGCGAACACGCCGATCGTCTCCCCGAGGTGATCGAGGCCCGCGAGGCACTCGAGGTGAAGCTTGCCGGGCTCGCCGCCGAGCGCCGGACCGACGCGGAAATGGCGGCGATCGATGCCGCCCTCGCGACGATGGAAGCCGAGATCGCCGCCGGCGATCGCGGCGTCGTCGGCGACGAACAGTTCCACGAGGCCATCACCGTCGCGGCGCACTCGTCACTGCTGGCCAAGCTGATGCACGAGATTTCCGGGCTGATCCGGGAGACCCGGATCGAATCCCTGTCCCAAGCAGAACGCCCGCGGGCCTCGCTCGAAGGGCACCGCCGCATCGCGACGGCGATTCGAGACCAGGACTCCGCGGGCGCTTCCCGTGCGATGGCCGATCACATCCGGATGGTGTCCGACGTCGCGCTGCTGCGCGAGGGCGGATAACCGGGTCTACCCGCCGACCACCGACTGCGGCCGGTGGGCACCGAGGATCTCGTCGGTGTCGGCGCCGAGTACCGGCGGCGCGGACGTCAGACGCGGGCGCTCGCCTGCGAAACTGACCGGGAACGCGATCTGCTGCAGGCTGCCCAGCGTCGGGTGGTCGACCGTGCCGATCATCCCGAGTGCCGCAGTGTGCGGGTCGGCGTAGATCTCGTCGAGGTGCCGGATCGGTGACACGGGCACGGCGTGAGCGGCGAGTGTGTCGCACCAGTGCTCCACGGTTCCCGACGCGAAGGCCGTCGACAGTTCCCGCTCGAGATCGGAGCGATTCGCGACGCGGTCACGGTTGCGCTCGAATCGCGGGTCTGTCGTCAGGTCTTCGCGTGCGATCGCGGAGCACAGGCTCCCCCACTGAGTGTCGTTGCCCACCGCGAGGACGAAGTATCCGTCGCTCGCGGGAAATGCTTGGTACGGAGCGAGATTGGGATGACCGGAGCCCAGCGCGCCGGGACGCTCGCCGGTCGCGAAGTAATTGGTCGCCCAGTTCACGTGCAGGGCGAGCTGGCATTCGAACAGTGACGTCGTCACGTACTGGCCTCGGCCGGTCCGCGACCGCTCCACCAGGGCAGCGAGCACTCCGATCAGACCGAAGAGTGCCGCCCCCAGATCACCCATCGCGAATCCTGCCTTCATCGGCGCCCCGCCCGGCTCACCGGTGAGAGACATCAGCCCGCCTGCGGCCTGCGCGATCATGTCGTAACCCGGTTCGTCGCGCAGCGGACCGTCCTCGCCGAACGCGGAGATGTGCAGCACGACCAGATGCGGGTACCGCTCGGACAGCGTCCGGTAGTCGAAGATTCGCTGCAATCCGCTGCCGGGCTTGAAGTTCTCGACGACGACGTCGGTCTCCTCCAGGATGCGATGGATGACGTCCTGTCCCTCTTCCGATTTGAGGTCGACGGTCACCGACTTCTTGCCCCGGTTGATCGCGAGGTAGTACGTGGCGTCGGGGCCGACGAACGGCGGACCCCACGACCGTGTCGGGTCGCCGCCGTCGGGGTGTTCGACCTTCGTGACGTCGGCGCCGAGGTCCGCGAGCGACATGGTGGCGTACGGTCCCGCGAGGATCTTCGAGAGGTCCAGCACCCGCACACCCGCGAGGGGCGCCGGGCCGGTGTGGGTGGTGTTCACAGGAGAACTCCTGTCGCAGAGTCGGATCGGGGTGCGGCGGTCTGAGCGGCATCGGCGGTGACATCGGTGTCGTCGACGACGGCAGCGAGGTGGTCGAGGGCAGCCCCCGGGAGATGTCCGGTGTCGCCGGACAGGTAGGCGTTCGCGACGAGCAGCGACCGGTAGCCGCTGCCCGAGGTGATCGCGAAGTCGGCGAGGTCGTAGAGCAGGGTGGCCATCGCCGCCCGGGCCAGCTCGTTCGCGTAGCGCGCGCATCCGGCCTGCGCGGTGTCGTCGTCGCCGGCGACCAGCAGATCGCCTTCCTCGACCAGGTCGTCCCAGCGTCGGCGGAGAACGTCTGCGCCGGTGCCGCAGTCGGGTCCGAGTCCGGCGAGGATGCCGCGCATCGTGTCCGCCAGCCGGCGATGCGCATCGAGCTTGCGCATGCACCGCAGCACGTCCAGGGCGATGACGTTGCTCGACCCTTCCCAGATCGACCCCAGGTGGGCGTCGCGGACCAGGCGCGCGTGGGCCCATTCCTCGATGTAACCGTTGCCGCCCCGCACCTCCATGGCCTCGCCGGTGACCACGCGCGCCCGCTTGCAGATGTAATGCTTCGCGAGCGGGGTGAGGACCCGGATCAGGGCACGCGCGGAGTCGTCGCCGGCGTCCGCCGCCTGCAGACACTGCGCGCTGTACGCCACCAGGGCGAGCGCCGCCTCGGCGTCGAGGGCGAGCGGCAGCAGGGTTGCCCGCATCAGGGGCTGGTCGAACAGGGCCTTGCCGAACACGACCCGCTCCCGGGTGTGGTCGACTGCGTCCCGCACGGCTCGTCGCATCAGCGCACTCGACCGCATCGCGTTCGACAGCCGCGACGTGTTCACCATCTCGGCCATCTGCCGGAACCCGCGGTCGAGTTCGCCCACCTGAAGGGCGTACGCACCGGCCAGCGACACTTCACCGCTGGGCATCGAGCGGGTGCCGAGCTTGTCCTTCAGCCTGTCGATCGTGTAGCTGTTGCGGTCGCCGTTCGCCAGAACCTTGGGCACCATGAACATTCCGACGCCGCGGGTGGACTGGTCGTCGCCGCCGGGGAACCGGGCCAGGGTCACGATGACGTCGGCGTCGGGATTGGACGCGAACCACTTCTTCCCGGTCAGCCGCCACGCGTCGCCGTCACGCTCGGCCCGGGTCTCCGTGCGGGCGATGTCGGTGCCGGCCTGCGGTTCGGTCATGAACATCGCACCGGTCATCGCGCCGTCGGGGTCCGTCGACGTCAGTGCGTCGATCCACGGTCCGAACACGTCCGGGTCGCCGAACATGCGCAGCGTGCGGGCGGAAGCATCCGTCATCGACACCGGGCACGCCAGCCCGAACTCGGCCTGCACGAACACGTACGACGCGAGGTACTTCACCAG
This sequence comes from Rhodococcus sp. P3_B8, assembly GCF_056402775.1. Taxonomy (NCBI): domain Bacteria; kingdom Bacillati; phylum Actinomycetota; class Actinomycetes; order Mycobacteriales; family Nocardiaceae; genus Rhodococcus; species Rhodococcus sp. P3_B8. Next base: position 45,591 of record NZ_JBFUGT010000023.1, on the reverse strand, counting down.
GTGCGGTGGGACGTCGTCCCAGCCGTGCAGGCCGCCGCGGTGCGACAGTGCCGACAGTCCGTATTCGCTGTAGGCGGCTCGGCACAGTTCCTGGTAGGAGGGGTGGTACGCGATCCGGTCGATGCGTTCGCCGTCCCGGTCGAACTGCTGCAGCACCGGCGGATTCTTGTCGGCGGTGGCGGCGAGGGCGTCGAGCCGGTCGCCGGCGTCGGCGCCCAGCCGGTCGAGCAGGGTGTTCAGCTTGTCGCGGTCCGACGGTGCGGTCCACCGGTCGACGACGGCGCGCAGGGCGGGATCGGTGTGAGCGAAATTCATGAGTGGGCAGCATCTTTCCGGGTCGAGGTGTGTTCGGGGCGGGGCTCGGCGTCGGCCCGGTCCGAGCGGGCTTTCCCGCGGCGGAGCAGCAGCGTCATGCAGGCGAGCGAGAGCACGACGTAACCGAGTCCGAGGGCGACGACCGGCCAGATCGAGTCGGTGTGGGTGAGCAGGAACTGGCAGAGCATCGGGGCGGTTCCGGCGAAGATCGCCGTCGACAGCTGATACGACAGCGAGATTCCGGTGTAGCGGACGTTGGTCGGGAAGACCTGGGCGAGGATGCCGGCGAGCGCGGCGTAGTACATCGCGTGCGGCGCGGTGGCCAGCACCATGCCGAGCATCGCCAGGGGCACCGACCCGGTCTGCACGAGGAGGAACATCAACGGCAGCAACACGAGTTCGGGCAGCAGCATCCACCGGACCGCCCGCGACGGATCGATTTTCGTGGCCAGCACGGCGCCGAACGGCTGCACGAGTACCTGCGCGACGAGCGCGATCGTGATCACGAGGAGGAAGTCCCCGCGGTCGAATCCGAGGTCGGCGGTGGCCCACGCGAGTGCGAACGTGGTCTTCACGTAGGTGATGGCGACACCCGCGACCACGGCCCCCACGCCGAGGGCGAGTTCGACCGGGTGCGAGCGCAGTACCTCGACGAGCGGCATCCGGGTGCGCTCCTGGGCGACGACGGCCTTCTTCATCTCCGGCGTCTCCGAGATCCGCAGCCGGATGTACAGCGCGACGACGACGAGCGCGGCGGACGCGAGGAACGGCAGACGCCAGCCCCAGGACTCGAACACGCTGTCCGACAACAATGTCAGCGCCAGGAACGCGAGGGTCGCGAGCAGATTGCCGACGGGCGATCCCTGCTGCGCGAATGCGCCATACAGCACCTTCTTGTTCGGTGGCGCGAATTCGGTGGCGATGAGCACGGCGCCACCCCACTCACCGCCCATCGCGATGCCCTGGACCACGCGGAGCGCGACGAGGAGGATGGGCGCCCAGATCCCGATCTGCGAGTAGGTGGGGAGGCAGCCGACGCCGACCGTTCCGATCCCCATCAGGATCAGCGTGATGATGACGGCGTTCTTGCGGCCGAACTTGTCGCCGAAGTGGCCGAACACGATCCCGCCGAGTGGGCGGGCCACGAAGCCGATCGCGAACGTCGCGAATGCGGCGAGGGTGCCCACCGCGGGCGAGGCGTCGGGGAAGAACAACCGGCCCAGCACGAGTGCGGAGGCGGTGCCGTAGATGTAGAAGTCGAACCACTCGATGGTGGTGCCGACGAACGCGGTGACACCGGCCTTGCGGGCCTGCTTGGTGCTGTATTCGGGTGGTGCCGCGTCGCGGCCGGGATTCGGGTTCACGGTTCTCCCTGACTTTCGTGGGGCGTCACGCCGACGCAGAGGTGGTGTGCATCACTATGGTCGGGATTCCGTGTAGAGTCCAAGACTTAATTCAGCTTGTTTAGGTGATTCAGACACATAGTCCCGAGGAGGGTCGTGGAGCTCCGTCACCTGCACGCGTTTCTCGCGGTCGCGGAAGAACTGCATTTCGGGCGGGCCGCCGAGCGTCTCCACGTGGCGCAGTCCCCGCTCAGCCAGACCGTGCGGGCCCTCGAACGGGAACTGGGAACCGATCTGTTCGTCCGCACCACCCGCTCCGTGCGGCTCACGGCCGCCGGCGAGGCGCTGGTGGGTCCGGCCCGGACCATCGAGGCGCAGGTCGGGATCGTGAAGGGCATCGCGCAGGCGGCGGCAGCCGGGGAGACCGGCCGCGTCACCGTCGGCTTCGGCGGCGCGGGCGGCTACACGGTGCTGTCCGTTCTCGCCCGCTCCCTCGCCGACGCCTACCCCGGCATCGAACTGGACCTACGCCCGCAGATGTACTCCGGTGAGGTGCTCGACGCCCTCACCCGCGGAACCCTCGACATGGGCATCGTGGGGTTGCCGATCCCGCGGGGCTTCGCCACCCACACCGTGCGTGTAGAGGCACTGATGGTCGCGGTCCCGGCCGGGCACCGTCTCGTCGACGCGGGCGCCGTCGTGCCGCAGGAACTGGCGAGCGAACGGTTCGTGATCTACCCCGCCGAACACGGTTCCGTGGTCCGCGACGCCACGCTCGCCCTGTGCGCAGCGGCAGGATTCGCCCCCGTCGTCGCGCACGAGGCGCCCGACCCGTACAGCCTGCTCGCGATGGTCGGCGCCGGGGTCGGCGTGGCCGTCGTGGTGGATTCGACCGCGCACCTCACGATGGACGGCGTCGAATACCTGCCCATCGCCGGCGACGCCCCCACCCTCCCCATCGCCATGGCCTGGCAGGACTCCAATCCCTCACCTGCGGTGCAGACGGTCACGCGGGTTCTGCGCGACGTTATCGGGGAGGTCGGGTAGCCGCTGCACGGGGGAAGCTCAGGCCGACACCGAGAAGACGTCGGCCAGGTGGGTGATTCGCAGGGCACGCGCGAGCTTCGGGCGATCGCTGCCGTCGGCGATGTTCTCACCCTGCGCGCCGAGGTGTGCGATGACCTCGGCAGCCCAGGCCACATCGCTCTGTAGCGGGGACAGTTCGCGATTGACGATCGGTGTGTGGCCGACATGCATGCAGAGCTTGCCGGTCATGCCCATCGACCTGGTGACGGCCAATGCCTCGGACAGATCGGGTTCGCCTGTCAGGCAGGGGCCGTCGATGGGACCGGGGAGTCCGGCCGCCCGACTGGCGACGACGAGCCGTCCCCGTGCGTAGGCCAGCGCGTCGGGGTCGGCGCCCGCATTGGTGTCGCGGCGGAAGTCGCCGGTGCCGAATGCAATTCGGGTCGTGGCATCGGCCGAGGCGATGTCGAAAGCGAATTCGACGCCACGCGCCGATTCGACCAGGGCGAGGATCGGGATGCCGGGCAGCTCGGCAGCCGTGCGATCGATGTGGTCCGCAGATTCGGCCTTGGCGAGCATCACGCCACTCAGTCCCGGGAGCCCCCGGATCGCGTCCAGATCAGCGGTCCAGTCCGCGGTGGTGACGTCGTTGATGCGCACCCACCCGGTACCCCCACCGGCCAGAAAAAGCGCAACATCCTCGCGGGCTTGTGTTTTCGAGGACGGAACGACACCGTCCTCGAGGTCGAAGATCACCGCGTCAGCCGCCGAGTTCGTGGCTGCGGCGAACTCGTCCGGACGTGAGCCCGCGACCAGGAGCCAGGAGCGCGCATGTGTCGCGGGGACTATGGCGGCGTGTGCCGACGATGTGAGGGTCATCCGATTCTCGTTTCCTCTCGATGTGACTTCTACTCGGGCGAGGACTGCGCTGTCCTGCATTCGAGGTGCTGGTTGTGAAGCGTCGATCAGTGCGCGGCGACACCGGTGAGATGGTCGAGTGCGGAGAATTCGCTGTCCACGGTGGGCGCGGTGAGCAGGCCGGCGAGTCGCCGGGGGGACAGGATGTCATCGACCTGCGCGCGAGTGAGCAGACCGTCGTCGACGGCGAGGTCGCCGACGTAGGCGCCGGTCGCCAGCGCCCTCTTGGCGATATCCGCGCTGGCGGCATAGCCGATGAACGGCGAGAGCGCGGTGACGATGCCGATCGAGCGCCGAACACCCCGCTCGAGGTGGTCGCGGTTGGCGGTGATCCCGTCGACGCACTTCACCGCCAGGGTGTCCGATGCCGCGGCCAGGTGCGTCGTCGAGCGCAGCAGGCTGTAGACGATCACGGGTTCGAACGCGTTGAGCTGGAGTTGCCCACCCTCGGCGGCCATCGTGACCGTCAGATCGTTGCCGATCACCTCGAACGCGACCTGGTTCACCATTTCGGGGATGACCGGGTTGACCTTGCCGGGCATGATCGACGAACCGGCTTGGGCCGGAGGCAGATTGATCTCACCGAGTCCGGCGGTCGGCCCGGAGGAGGTGAGCCGCAGATCGTTGCACGTCTTGGACAGTTTCACGGCGACACGTTTGAGGATTCCGGAGACCTGCACGAATGCTCCGCAGTCCTGGGTTGCCTCGATCAGATTGCCGGCCGGGACGACCGGTTCACCGGTCAGCTCGCGCAAGTAGTTGCAGGCGAGCGCGGAGTACTCGGGATGTCCGTTGATCCCCGTGCCGATGGCGGTGCCGCCGAGGTTCGATTCCAGCAGCAGAAGCGCTCCCTCGGAGAGCCGGGCGCAGTCCTCGTTCAGCATGATCGAGTAGGCGGCGAACTCCTGCCCCAGGGTCATCGGTACCGCGTCCTGCAGCTGGGTGCGACCCATTTTGACGATGTCGTCGAATTCGATCGATTTGCGCTCGAACGACTCCGCGAGCCGACCGAGCGACGCGATCAACATTCGGAGGTGCTCGACCAGCGCGAGCTTGATCGCGGTCGGGTAGACATCGTTGGTGGACTGACCCAGGTTCACGTGAGCGAGGGGGTCGAGTTCGGTGTAGGCGCCGCGCCCGAATCCGAGGATCTCGAGTGCGCGGTTCGCGATGACCTCGTTGACGTTCATGTTCGACGAGGTGCCCGCCCCGCCCTGGATCGGATCGATCGGAAACTGGTCGAGCAGTGCCCCGGCGCGAATCTCCGTGCACGCGGCCACGATCGCATCGRCCCGCCGGGCATCGAGGAGACCCAGGTCCCGGTTCGCCAGGCAGGCAGCTTGTTTCACGGTCGCCAACGCCGCGACCAGCGCCGGGTACTGACCGATGGCAGACCCGGTGATCGCGAAATTGTCCATCGCCCTGGCGGTGTGGACGCCGTAGTACGCCCCCGCCGGTACCGCCAGATCTCCGATCGAATCGTGCTCGATCCGCACATCGCTGTCGCTCAACTTTTCCACCAACACCCAACTCGCCGTTCTACTTGACAGGGACTATGACGTCGATCACTGTTGTCGAACAGTACACCACATCCAATATATTGGAGCTGCTGAATGACGACAACCCGAGCCATCCCCGCTGACTCCGCGACAGCACCCGAGGACGCCGACGCGTCTCGCACCCCACGCAGGTGGTGGAAGTTCTGGAAGCTGCCGATCGGCGTGCAGTCACTGATCGCCGTCGGCGTCGGCGCACTCATCGGCACGTTCGCCCCCGCCGTCGGCGAGCAACTCAAACTGGCCGGCGACGTGTTCCTCAACCTTGTTCAGATGATCGTCGTCCCCTTGGTCTTCCCGCTCATCGTGCTCGGCATCGCGCGCATGGATTCGGCGAAGAAGGTCGGGCGCATGGCCGCCAAGGCGATCCTGTACTTCGAGGTCGTCACCACGATCATCCTGCTGATGGCCGTCGCGCTTGCGAAGCTGCTCGACATCGGTTCCGGCGCCCCCGTCGCCGGCGCCGACGGTGCGTCCGTCGAGACCCTCGAGCAGGGAATCGACTTCCACGAACTACTCCTGCACGCTGTTCCCAAGAACGTCTTCGCCGCCTTCGCGGAGGGGAACCTGCTGGCAGTGATCGTGTTCGCCGGGTTCGTCGGCGTCGCACTCGCCGCGATCGGTGAGCAGTCGAAGCCGATGACGTCCGTACTCGACTCACTCGCCAGCGCGATGTTCAAGGTGGTCGGTTACGTCATTCGCCTCGCGCCCCTCGGGGTCCTGGGCTTCATCAGCTACGACGTCGCGCACTACGGGTTCGGGAACCTGTCGAGCCTGCTCGGCTTCCTCGCCGTCGTCTACGTCGGTATGGCGATCATCCTCGGCGTCATCTTTCCGATCATCGCCGCGATCTTCCGCGTCGAGTACGTCACCATGCTCAAGGCCATCGGAAATCTGGTCGGCCTCGCGTTCGTCACCCGCAGCTCCGAGGCAGTGCTCGCGCCGCTACTGCTCAAGCTCGAGGGGCTCGGCGTCAGCCGCTCGACGACCTCGTTCGTCGTGCCGCTCGGCTACTCGTTCAACACCGACGGCTCCGTTCTCTACCAGGCTGTCGCCCTGGTCTTCCTCGCCAACGCGTACGGCGTCGACACCTCGATCCCCACCCTGCTGCTGATGGTCGGCGTGCTGGTCATCTTGTCCAAGGGCATGGCCGGCGTTGCCTCCGCCTCGATCGTGGTGCTCATCGCCGCAGGTAACACCATCGGCCTGCCCGCCGAAGCCGTCGCGCTCCTGCTCGGGGTGGACTTCATCGCCGACATGGCCCGCACCGCGGTCAACGTCGTCGGAAACTCCCTCGCCGCATCGGTGATCGACAAGTCCGAGGAGAAGGCCGAGGCGAAGGCCGGCCGGTCCGCCGCAACGCCGGGCGACGAACTCGGCGACAAGGTCCTCGCCGGGCGACGCAGCGCGGATGGGTAGCGGGGGCCCGGACAATGGACAGTCGACGAAGACGCACTCGGTATCGTCACGACAAGGCGCCCGGCACTCACCCACGCGGCCCCCGGGAGCGTGCGGCGTGCAGAGTACAGTATCCAGTATGTTGCGTGATAATCCGGTGGAGCGCCCCCGCATGAGCGACGTCGCGTTCGAGCGGATCTGCGACGCGATCGTCACCGGTGAGCTCGCGCCCGGATCCAAGGTCAAGGACAGCGAGCTGGCCGAACATCTGGGCCTGAGCCGCACCCCGGTGCGAGAGGCTCTGACACGGCTGATCGACACCGGACTCGTCGAGGCCAAACCCGCCGCCTTCACCCGGATCACCCCGCTGAACCGGGCCGATGTCGAGGCAACGCTGGCGGTGATGGAGGTCCTGGATCAACTGGCCGTGAAAACGGGGGTGCCCAACCTCACCGACGACATGATCGACGTGATGCGCACCGCCAACGACGACCTCGCGCAGGCGATCAAGACCGACAACATCGGTGCCGCCCTCGCTGCGGACGACACTCTCCACGGCGTCATCGTCGACGCCGCAGGCAACCCACTGCTCAAGCGCCTCATGCACCAGGTGCACCCGCAGATCCACCGGATCTACTACCGCAAGTTCTCCAGCCTCCGCGGCTGGCAGGACGCCATCGAGCACCACGACAACCTGATCACACTGTGCGCGGCCCGGGACGAAGCAGCGGCCGCCGAGATATCGTCGCAACACCGACGGTTCCTCGGCGGCCTGATCGGCGAACTCTTCGACATCGACGAGTCCACCTCGTAACCTGCCGCTACGAACGGCCGCCGCGGGCATGATCGGTCATCACCCGCGGCGGCCGTTCGGCGCGCCGGACCAAGGCATCCAACTGCTCGGTGCCGATCGGACTGCCGGGGAATGCCGCGACGCGGTTCAGCGGCATCGAGGCGGCCATGCGCAGCAGTGACGGGTCGTCGAACACGCCCGACCCGGAGGTCTGCGCCAGCGCCTCCCCGAGGATCTCGCTCCCCACCGGATGCGCCAGCCATTCACCGATCGTGGACTCCGCCGTGAGCACCGGAAGGGGTGCGTCACCCTTGACCGTCACGACCACCTCCCCGCGCAGGTCCCGCGACGAGGCGCCGACCCACACCCGGTAGTCGCCGCCTTCGACGACCCACCGCGACAGCGCCGCATCGAAGTACGCCAGGTCCTCGAACGGAATCGGGATCCGGACGGATTCGCTCGCACCGGCCGCGATGTCGACGTTCGCGAAACCTTTCAGCTCGCGCACCGGCCTGGTCACTGCCGAACCGGGGACGCCGACGTACACCTGGACCACCTCACGTCCGTCCCGGGGCCCGGTGTTCGTGACCGTCAGCGCAACCTCGAGTCCGGCGGCGGTCCGCGTCGCGGCGGGGGCGGAATAGTCGAAGCTGGTGTACGAAAGGCCATGCCCAAAAGGGAAACTCACCGCCACGTCCCGGCTGTCGTGATACCGGTAGCCGACGAACAGGCCTTCCCCGTACCGCACGTGGCCCGCCTCGCCCGGGAAGTCGAGGTACGCCGGGGTGTCCTCGAGTCGAACGGGAATCGTCTCGGCCAGCCGGCCCGACGGGTTGACCACCCCGAAGAGCACGTCGGCGACGGCTCCCCCACCGGCCTGACCGAGGAGCCAGCCCTCCACGATCGCGGGGACTCGCCCGGCCCAACCCGACACTCGCACGACGCTGCCGTTGGACAACACGACCACGACGCGCGGGTTGGCCGCGAGCACCGCGTCGAGCAGTTCGGTCTGCGCCGCGGGCAGTTCGATGTGTTCCCGGTCGAATCCCTCCGACTCGTCCTCCGCGGGGAGCCCGAGGAACACGACGGCGATCTCGGCGGAGGCGGCCAGCGACACCGCCTCGTCGACCAGTGTATTTGTCGCGCTGTCGGATTCATCGAGTGAGTATCCGGGCGCGAACGTGATCTCGGGGCCGACGGCGAGCGTCCGAATCTCGTCGAGAGCGTTGTCGAGGCGGGTCGGGACGATCTGCGAACTGCCCGCACCCTGGTAGCGCGGAGTGCGTGCGAACTCGCCGATCACGGCGATCGTCGTGTTCGCTGTGGGATCGAGCGGAAGGATTCCGTCGTTCTTCAGCAGCACGACACTACGGGCGGCGACATCGCGGGCGAGGGCGTGGTGGGCGTCGCGGTCGTAGTCGGCGGAGGGATCGAGGTTCGACCGCACCTTCTCGACCAGCGCGAGCACCCTTTCCGCCGCGGTGTCGAGTGCGGACTGCGCGAGGGCACCGGACTCGACCGCGGCGACGATCTGGGCGTCGGTGACCCCGTTGGTCGACGGCATCTCGAGATCGAGCCCGGCGGAGAGCGCGGCAACCCGATTCGACACGGCACCCCAGTCGGAGACGACGAGCCCGTCGAAACCCCATTCGCCGCGGAGGACGTCGGTGAGTAGCCACCGGTTCTCCGACGCGTAGACGCCGTTGATGCGGTTGTACGAGCACATCACCGTCCACGGAGCCGCGTGCTCGACCACGTGCCGGAACCCGCGCAGGTAGATCTCGTGCAGGGGCCGCGCGTCGATGTCGGCGCTCACCCGGAGCCGGTCGGTCTCCTGGTTGTTGGCGGCGAAATGCTTCAGCGACGCGCCGACCCCCCGTCCCTGCAGTCCGTCGACGAGGGCGGCACCGAGTCGGCCGCTCAGAATCGGGTCTTCGGACAGGTACTCGAAGTTGCGGCCGCAGAGCGGTGAACGCTTGATGTTGATACCCGGCCCCAGCAGGACCCCGACGCCCTCGGATTTCGCCTCGTCACCGAGGGCCCGACCGACCGCCTCGAGCAGGTCCGGGTCCCAGGTCGAACCCAGCGCGACCGCCGGTGGGAAGCACGTCGCGGGCACGCTGTCGCCGATGCCGAGGTGGTCGCCGCCGCCGGTCTGCTTCCGCACTCCGTGTGGGCCGTCGGTGAGATAGATCGAGGGGACACCCACCCGGTCGAGCGCCTTTGTCTCCCAGAAGTTCTCACCGCTGGTGAGCGAGGCCTTCTCTTCGGTGGTGAGTTCGGCGGATGCGGACGAACGAGTGTCCATGGTCCCTCTCTCCGTGGCGGCCGGGGTCGGGAGCATCGTATCGGGGGGACCGTCGAATCGGTGCGACTTTCCGCCGTGCCAATACATACGTACGTATGGTTTTCCCGCCTACGACAGCCGCACCACGACCGGCACGGATTCCCACGACCGCAGCGTGTTGTTCAGGTGCCGGCGCACCGGCCCGGCGATCTCCAGCGACTCCACCCGCGACGCCAGTGCCGTCAGCAGCGCCTCCGATTCGAGCCGGGCGACGTGCTGGCCGACGCACTGGTGAATTCCCATCCCATACCCCACGTGCCCCGACGGGTTGCGGCCGAGATCGAACACGTCCGGGTTCTCCCACCTGCGGGGGTCCCGATTCGCGGCGCCGAGGAACATCAGGATCTTCTTGCCGTCCGGGATGGTCGCACCGCCGATCTCGGTGTCGCGGGTGGCAGTGCGGAAGAACGTCTGGACCGGCGACTCCCACCGGACCGCCTCGTCGAACGCCGTCCGGGCCAGCGTGCGGTTCTCGCGCAGCCTCGCCCACTGCTCCGGATGCGTCGCGAACGCGTAGAGCACGGCCGCGAGACCGTTGACCGTGGTGTCCACCCCCGCCGTCAGCAACGAGCGCACGACGAGCGGCGCCTGCTCGTACGTGATGTCGCCGCGGTCCGCCGCCGCCCAGATCTGCGCGCCGAAGCCGTCGCCGGTGAGCGCGTCGCGGGCACACTGCGCCTTCACCCATCCGGACAGTTCGGCCACCCGCGGCGCCCCCTTCTCCACCAGACTGTTGGCGGGACCGAAACTGTTGAATGCGTGGTCCCCGTACGGCAGCAGGTTCTCCCGTCCGGCGTCGGAAATGCCGACGGCATCCGGAAAGACCCGCAGCGGAAACGCTGCGGCGAGGTCGGTGACCGCGTCGAATTCGGTTGTGTTCGCGAGCAACTGGTCGACGAGGACCTCCGCGTCCCGGAACCACGCTGCCCGCAGTTTCTGCAGCGCGCGGGGGCCCAGAATCTTGCTCAGCACCACCCGCGGAGCGTCGTGGTGCGGCGGGTCGGCCTCGAGCAGGACACTCGGGGGACGCCACGGCGTCTCGTACCGGAAGTTGCTCAGGCCGACCCCGGCAGCGGATTGGAACGACTGCCAGTCGGTCAGCGCGGCATGGACCTGCTCGTAGCGGCCCAGCGCAAAGACGTCGTATCGCCGCAGGTACACGACTGGTCCGGCGTCCCGCAGATCGGCCTGGAACGGTAACGGGTCCCGTAGGACGTCGAGGGCGAACGGGTCGGCGTCGCTGACGGGCAACGCGGGAGCGGGGGCGAACATCGTCACGGTGAGTCCCTTCGGGGTGGGGGTGTCAGAGGTCGAGCACGAGGCGGTCGGAGCAGGACCGGGAAACGCAGATGAGCATGCAGTCGCCGGCGGACCGCTCCTCGTCGTCGAGGACGGAATCGCGGTGGTCGGGGGCGCCGGCGAGGACGGTGGTCTCGCAGGTCCCGCACGTGCCCTCGCGGCACGAGGACAGAACGTCGACCCCGGCCGCCTGCACGGCGTCGAGGACGCTGGCGCCGGGTGTCACCGTCACCGCAAGGCCGGAGCGCGCGAGTTCGACCTCGAACGGTTCGTCGCGCACCGGCGCGCCGTTGTCCTTCGGCACGAAGCGTTCGGTCCGCAGCGTACCGACAGGCCAATCCGCGCAGCAGTTTTCGACGGCGGCGAGCAGCGGTCCGGGCCCGCAGACGTAGACCTTCGCGTCGGCGGCGACCGCCGCGAGACACGCGGGGAGGTCGAGGTGGCCCTGCTCGTCGCGAGGCACGACGGACACCCGGTCGCCGTAGGCGGCAAGTTCGTCCCGGAACGCCATGGACGTGCGGGTGCGGCCGCCGTACAGGAGTTGCCAGTCGATTCCCATCAGCTCCGCCTGGCGGACCATCGGCAGCAGCGGGGTGATCCCGATACCGCCGGCGATGAACAGGTACCTCGGTGCGGGGACGAGCGGGAAGTTGTTGCGCGGACCGCCGACCCCGACGAGATCACCCTCCGCGAGTACGTCGTGGACGTACGCCGACCCGCCCCGGCCCGCCGGTTCCCGCAGCACCCCGACCCGGTAGCTGTACGCGTCCCACCGGTCACCGCACAGCGAGTACTGCCGCGTCAGCCCGTTGGGGAGCAGCAGGTCGATGTGGGCCCCCGGGGCCCAGTCCGGGAGGCGCCGGCCGTCGGGGTGACGCAGGGTCAGTGCGACAACACCGTCCGCGACAAGCTCTTTGGCGACAACTCGCAGCGCCGCGTCCGCTGGCGCACCGGAACAAACCGGGTTCTGTGGCATCTCGACTCCTCGATCTCGCGTTTGTTCGAGGATCTTCCGAGCCGGGGGTGAGCCGCCAGATCATTTTCAATAGTTGAAAGTCGGGATGTAACCGGGGTCACTCAACGAGGCTGCCCGCCCGGACGCCGCCGAGGCTGAGTTATCAGGTGTGCGCCCTTCGGCTGATGTCTTTGTCGACGGCGGTGGCGATGTCGTGGACGAGCCGGGAGTGCCAGAGTTTGTGTGCCTCGAGGTCCGCGGTGAGCGCGTGGCAGTCCGGGCATTCCCGGGGGCTGGGTTGCGAGGTGCTTTCCATGATGCTGCGCTTTCTGGGAGAAGTGGTTCCGATTCCACCGTGGCACGGGCGGGGCGGATAGTCCACCGCGCACAGCGTCACAGACATTGGTCAGCCGCCCGCGCAATTGCGCCGGATTCCGGCAAATCCGTGGGAATCTGCCACCTGGGCTTGCCTCATGTCGACGCCGCCGCCATCACGCGGGTGATGCCCTTCGCCGCCGCCCGCAGTGCGGGGATCTGCGCGTACGCCTTCTCGTCGTTCGGCACGATGACCGACAGCGCGGCGACCACCTTGCCGTGGCCGTCCCGCACCGGGACCGCGACGCCCGTGGTGTCCGGGTAGAGGTGTCCGGCGCAGAGGATGTAGCCGTGCCGGCGCACGTCGGCCAGGACTCCCCTCAGCTGTCGTGCGGTGCGAATCGTGTTGTCGGTGTAGACCTTCAACGGTTCGCTCAGGATGCGCTCCTGCAGCTCCGACGGGCCGTGCGCGAGCAGGACCAGCCCGGACGAAGACACGTGGAGCGGCATCCGGCCCGCGATGCGCGTGTAGTTGACCACGGCGCCCGGTGCCGTGAGCCGCTCGATGAACAACACCTCGTCGCCTTCGAGGACACCGAGCTGAGTGTGCTGCCCGACGACGGCGTGCAGGTCCTCCATGAACGGCATCGCCGCTTCCCTGAGTCCGAGGGTCGGGGACGCCCGCGACGCGACCTCCCACAGGCGGACCCCGATCCGCACCTTCCGGTCCTCACGCTCGAGCCAGCCGCACCCCACCAGCTCGTCGATCAACCGCGACGTCGTGGAGATGTGGAGACCGGACCGTCGCGCGATCTCGGACACCGTGAGCAGCGAATCGTCCGAACGGAACGATTCGACTATCCGCACCGTCCGGGCCAGGACGGATTCGCCGGTGTGCACACGTGCCATGAGTTCAGTGTGCACACCGGCCGGCGCTCAGCGCAGGTCGCGCCGCCGGAACGCCGCCACGCCCACCACGAGCAGCACCACCGTGATCAGGAGCAGCCACACGATCGGCGTCGCCTCGAACTGCCCACCCGGCAGCTTCGGGGCGTGGCTGAACGGCTCCAGATTCAGCACCGCCTGCGGGAACTGCGCGATCGACCCGACCATGAAGATCAGGAGGAACGCGACGAGCACGCCCCACGCCACCGGCGTGAACCGCGGGACCACACCGAACAGGAGGACCGTCACGCCGGCGAGCATCCAGATCGCGGGAAGTTGCACGAGCGCCGCCCCGATCACGTCGGGCAGGGCTCCTCCCACGTCGCCGATGGATGCGCCGTACGTGAGTCCGGCGGCCGCTCCGGCCACGATCATCGCGACCGCAGGTCCGAGCAGCGCGAACAGGATGTGGCTCGACGCCCACCGGACGCGGCCGACGGAACCGGCAGTCACGGGTTCGAGGCGCTGGGCGTTCTCCTCGGAGTACAGCCGCAACGACGCGGAGATCGCGTAGGCCGCGGCGGCGACCGCGAGCATCGTGAACGCGTAGCCGATGAACGATTCCTCCAGCGACTGCGAGCCGCCCATCCGGGTGATGATGTCCCGGATCGTCTGGCTGTCGCCGACCTGGCCACCGATCCCTTTCGCGGCGCTGCCGATGAGCAGGCCGTACAGTCCGAGCCCGGCGGTCCAGGCCGCGAGCGTGCCGCGGTGCATCCGCCACGCCAGTCCCAGAGTTCCGGCGAGCGCCGGCGACGCGTCCGTGGGGCCGGGGCGTCCGGCGATCAGACCGGCGCCGACATCACGTCGACGCAGGAGAGCGTATGCCGCCCAGGTGAGTACAACTGCCGTGACGAGACTGGGGACGACGACCCACCAGCGTTCCTCGGCATACGGCCGGATCTGCAGATCCCAGCCGAGCGGCGACAACCACGACAGGGTGCCGGACCCGGCGTCACCGACCGCGCGCAGCGCGAACGCGACCCCGAGCACCGTCAACGCGACGCCGCGTGCGACGCGGGCGCCGGTGCTCACCTGCGCCGCAACGGCGGCGACCGCAGTGAACACCAGACCGGAGCAGGCCAGTGACGTCCCGAAGGCGACCGAACCGCCCGCCGGAAGGTCGCGGGCGAGCAACGCTGCCGCACAGACGATTCCGGTGACTACGGACGCGCCGCCGGCGAGGAGCAGCGCCGCGGTCAGGCCCGAGTACCGTCCGACGGAGGTGGAGTCGAGAAGCTCCGCCCGACCGGTCTCCTCCTCGGCGCGGGTGTGCCGGATGACCGTCAGGATCACCACCAGCCCGATCAGCGTGTAGTAGATGCCGGCCTTCCAGACGCCCACCGAGCCGAGGCTGGAGTTGAAGATCGGCCCGTACATGGCGATCTGCGCGGGGCTGGCCGCGGTGGTGGCCGCGAACTCCGCCAGCTGGGCGTCGGAGGTGTAGATGTCGGCGATGCTCGCGACGTACAGCGCGGGCGCGAACGCGAAGATCAGGATCCACAGCGGCAGCGCGATCCGATCCCGGCGCAGGAACAACCGCAGAAAGTGCAGCGTCCCCGTGAAATCCGAGGAAGATACCGGCGCCGGTTCCACGGGCCGGTAGCGGGACACCGTTGCGGTACTCATGCCCGCACCTTCTCCACCGTGTCGGACGACGTTGTACCGTCGTCGATCTCGTAGTGCCGCAGGAAGAGTTCTTCGAGGGTCGGCGGCTGACTGACGAGGCTGCGTACCCCGGTGTCGCCGAGCACGCGGATGAGCTCGCCGAGATGTTCGCTGTCGACCTGGCAGTGCAGCGTCGACCCGTCGAACTCGATGTCTTCCACGCCGTCGATGCGGCTCAGATCGCCGGGGTCACCGAGAAGTTCGGCGGTGATCGACGTACGGCTGAGGTGCCGCATCGACGCCAGTGTCCCGGATTCGACCGTGCGTCCGGCCCGGATGATGGTGACCCGCTCGCACAGCGCCTCCACCTCGGACAGGATGTGACTGGACAGCAGCACCGTCACACCGCGGTCGCGGGCCTCGGCGACGCACTCACGGAAGACCTGTTCCATCAACGGATCCAGGCCCGACGTCGGTTCGTCGAGCAGCAGCAGGCGAGCGTCGGACGAGAACGCCGACACCAATGCCACCTTCTGACGATTGCCCTTCGAATACGCCCGACCCTTCTTCCGCGGGTCGAGGTCGAAACGCTCGATCAGATCCTGCTTGCGGGGCTCGTCCAGACCGCCGCGCATCCGCGCGAGGAGGTCGATGGTCTCACCGCCGGACAACGACGGCCACAGGGTCACGTCGCCGGGGACGTACGCCATGTCGAGGTGCAGGGCGACGGCGTCGCGCCACGGGTCGCGCCCGAACACGGTGGCCTCACCGCTGTCGGAGTGCAGGCTGCCGAGGAGAACGCGAATGGTGGTGGATTTGCCGGCGCCGTTCGGCCCGAGGAAGCCGTGCACCTCCCCTTCGCCGACCTCGAGGTCGAGTCCGTCCAACGCCCGGGTTCGTCCGAACGTCTTGACCAGGTTGCGCACTTCGATGATGGCACTCATAGCTGCTCCTAGTTCGGGGAGTCGGTATGTTCTGAGCGAGCCGCGCCCGCCTGCGCGGCGCCGTCTTCGGTGGCCAGATATGCCTCGAGCGTCGACGAATCCGGCAGCAGGCCCTCGGTGTACATCTCGAGGGCGGGCAGCGTGACGTCGGTGGCGAGGTCGCGGATGGCCGTGGCGTAATCGAGCGGAGTTTCCTTGTCGGCGCGCATCTGCAGGTAGAGCAGCATGGCGCCGACGTTGTAGAGGGTGAGGTAGCGCGCCCGCGCCTTCGGGTTGCGGCTGGGCCGGACAGTTCCGGCCGCCACGCCCATCGCGAGATACTGCTCGGTGTCTTCCACCATGTGCTCGAAGAGGGACTCGCCGAGACCTCCACCCGCCTGGAAACTCCGCACGATGTACGCGACGAGCGGGGCGTACTGCTCGATCTCGGCGAGGGCGTGCATTGTGCCCGCCGGCCCGGGGGTCGAAATCGCCTCCGCCTTCTGCTCCCGGATGATCCGCAGGACGTGGTCGTCGCATTCGGCGCGCAGGCCGTCCTTCGAACCGAAGTGGTGAATCACCAGACCGGGTGACACCCCGGCTGCGGTGGCGATCGCCCGTACACCGGTACTGAAGCCGTGATTGCCGAACACCGTGATGGCCGCGTCGCGCACTCGGGCACGCGTGGTCAGATCGGGTTGCGGGACCTCGGAACCGGCACTGGTTGAACGCATGTTTAATACGCTAAACGCGCGTTCAACCGAGCGCAAGGGGTGAGGGCGTCAAGATTTCGTCAACGCGGGGAGTCCCGGCTCGGCCGGGTGTCCGGTGAACACGACGCTCGGGCGGGGATACCGATTGCGGGCGCACGCCTCGTCAAGGGCCTCGTCGATGACCTCCCGCAGATCGGCCCGGTCTGCGCCCTCCAGGACCAGTTCAGTCAGGATCACCCCGTAGTCGCGCCGGACCTGTTCCATCAGCCCGATCGCGTCGTCGATGGCGTCGAAGTCGGCTGTGCAGCGGAAACCGATCAGCCGCAGTTGCGGCTGTTCCATCACCGCACGCAGCGCGTCCTCGACCCCCGGGCCGAGCGCCGAAGGGTCGAGCACGATGTTCTGCCGTGGCTGCTCGTGCACGAACGGGTGGGGAAGACGAAGCGTCATCGGAACCTCCTCGGGGATTCAGTTCCAGATCTACCCCCGCCACGCGAGGTCGCGGCCGTTCTTGACGGCACTATGACTCCGATGGCCGCAATCCTGACGCGGTGTTGGCGCCGCGGCGGGTCTTGTCGCGCGCGTTCTTCCCTATGCCGTTGCCTTCTCGACCGCGTCGTGTGTGAGACCGGCCAGCTTCTCGACGTTCTCGGTGGTCGCCGGATAGCCGGCCGAGGTCACCCCGATCACGTACTCGCCGGCGAGCGCGCCGTACCCGATGTGCGTGTCGTCTCCCTGGGTCACGGAGCCGGCGAAGGCCTTGTCGCCGACGTCGGCCGGCGCCGGTAGCGCCACGAACCCCTGGACGGCTTCGCTGTTGTCGATCGCTTGCTCGAATGCGGTCGCGGCTGCGTCGACGCTGGGATATCGATCGACGGAGACGGTCACCCTACTGCCGTCGCCCCCTTCGTAGATCACCATTCGCGTCGCGTCGGGAGTACCGGAAGCAGTGGAGTTCTCACTCGTCGCCGTCTGTTGTTCCATCTCCGGGAAGTACGTCTGGACGACGTCCAACCCCACCACAATCTCCTGAGGCAACAGGATCGCCTCGGATGTCGTCGCGTCCTGCTGCGATTCGGCGTCAGACTGCGTGTCCTGCTGCCCACACGCACCCGCGAAAAAGACTCCGGCCAGGATGATCGCGAGGATGGCGAGAGGCGCGCTACTGCCGATCCTTCGCACTCGGTACCGCTCCGCTCGTTGCACCATGCTCGACACCCCCTGTTGCTCGGGACAATGCCTCGTCGGGTGGCCAACTGGTAGCTGACCGACCGGAACTCGCACGGCGTTAATTCTCGCCGATCCGGGCGCCGTGGACACTCACTTCGCTACGTTCGGCCGTTCCGCAAGCTCACCGGGGTCGATGTCAGAACGGGTTGTAGATCCAGACACCGCGGTAATCCCACTCGGTCGACCCCGTCGGAATCTTCATCTTGTACAGATCGTGTTCATTCCCGACGTGATCGAACTGGCGACACCAACTCTGCCCGTGAAAGGACGCACACTCGATCGTCCGACTCGTGCCGTACGGACTCAGGATGATCGATTTGCCTGCGTTCGCTCCGAACACCCCGGGATCCAGAGGTATGACGAAGTCGGATGTCCGGTCCTTGTAACCGAACGGGTCGGGATCGACGGGGTCGGCGAATGCCGCCGGCACACAGATGCCCAACGGGATCAGGGATAAGATCGCTACTGCGATAAACCTTTTCACTTGCACTCCTTTCACGTTGGGACACGATCGCCGCATTTGTTGAATCACCGCCTGCTCGAGTGCCTCCGCGCGCGCGTCAGGGGACGGCGAACGTCCCACCGGCCGGATGGAGAACGGGCCATGGAGAGTTCAGCGTTGCCACCGCTACAACCTGACCGGCTCCCGTTCGTACCGCTGCCGATCGACGTTCGCACGAATAAAGGGCGCCCGGTTCCAGTAGGACGGACCCGCGAGCGCCGGTTTCGAGGTTGAGCCAATGAACCCACGCGCTCTCGCAGTACGCGCCTGTGGGAAGCGGTTCTCGCGCTTCGAACACGACCATTCCGGATTCCCCGCCCGAAGTCGCTGTGGGAGTCATCGCGACCACCCACGGGAGCATGCACGTGGCGAGCCCGCCACACCGAGACAGATAGGGCGACGACACCTGGAACGGCACTGTGGTCTCGCGCGTCGTGTCGGTTGGCGCCGCAGACGCTGCAAATGCGTTGAACGCAAGAAGGCCGAACATCATCACCGCCAGAACAACGATTTGTGCGAGAGGTGCACGCCGTCTTCGACACCAGATCTCCACTGCCGACCTCCTGACACCCCGCGCGCTGCATCGGGCAACTGCCCTGTACATCGAGAGCCACCGTAGGCCGTTACTGCCGGCGCGTTGGCGGGCAGTTCCACCCCTTGAATCGGGCTCGGACGACGGTGATCGTCAGGTCGGTCACGCGTTCGGGGGCGCCTGCGGGATGTGCTGGGGTCCGATGACGGAGAGAAGCTGTAGTTTTTCGTGGCTTTCGCTGCCGGGGATGGCGGTGTAGACGAGAAGGAGGTGCGACTGGTCGGGGTCGAGAAGTGTCTGGCAGGTCAGTTCCAGGGCGCCGACCTCGGGGTGCATGTAGCGTTTGACGCCGTTGTAATGGATGCCGATTTCGTGTTCGTTCCAGACGGTGCGGAATTCTTCGTTGTGGGCGAGCAGCAGTTCCATGAGGTGAGCGGCCCGTGATCTGGGGCCGCGGAGCGTGACCATCGCGCGTAGTCCGGAGGCGAAGACGCGGGAGTGCAGCGCGTGGTCGTCGGGGTGGTAGAGCGCGCGGGTGGCCGGGTCGGTGAACCACCGGTAACCGATGCTGCGGGCAGGGCCGGTGTACCGGGTGGTGTCGCCGGTGAGCGCGACGCCGAGCGGGTCTGCCGAAGTGTCTCGCCGAGCTCGGTGACGACCTCGGCGGGGGTGTCGGTGAGCCGGTCGAAGATGCGGAGCAGGCCGGGACTGATGTGTTCGCTGGTCGCGCCTCTCGCGGGTGGGTTGTGCCCGGCGAGGCGGAACAGGTGGTCGCGTTCGTCGAGGGACAGATGCAGCCTCTGCGCGATCGAGGCGATCATCTGCTCGGACGGGTGCGGGCCGCGCTCCCGCTCGAGCCGGCTGTAGTAGTCGGCGGAGATGTGGCAGAGCGTGGCGACTTCTTCGCGGCGCAGACCAGCGGTTCTGCGCCGTTGCCCACGCGGGAGTCCGACGTCTTCAGGTTGAAGTGACTCTCGGCGGCGGCGCAGGAACTCGGCGAGCCCCGCTCGATCGATCACGACTGCTTCCTCCTTGCTTCCAGTTCTGGTTTCAGTCTGCCCTCGGTACCGGAGGGCTGCCTGGGATCGACAGGCCGTGGATGTCTCGGTGGATCGGGCGCAGCCTGAGACCACATCCACATTGCAGAGAAAACAGGAGCAGGACATGACACGCACACGACCGGACATCACCGTCCCCGACCTCTCCGGGAAACTCGCCGTGGTCACCGGCGCAAGCGACGGCGTCGGACTGGGCCTGGCGGCGCGCCTCGCCGCCGCCGGCGCCGAGGTCGTCATGCCAGTCCGCAACCCTCGCAAGGGCGACGCGGCGGTCGCGAAGATCAAGCAGCAGCACCCGGAAGCGGCCCTGTCCCTGCGGGACCTCGACCTGTCGTCGCTGGGCTCGGTCGCCGCGCTGGGCGCCACGCTGCGCGACGAGAACCGTCCGATCCACATCCTCGTCAACAACGCCGGCGTGATGACACCCCCGGACCGGCAGACCACCACCGACGGGTTCGAGCTGCAATTCGGCAGCAATTACCTGGGGCACTTCGCGCTCGTCGCCGACCTACTACCCCTGCTGCGCGCGGGACACGCGCATGTGACCTCGCAGATCAGTGTCGCCGCGAACCAGCACGCCATCAACTGGGACGACCTGAACTGGGAACGGTCCTACCACGGCCAGCGCGCGTACAGCCAGTCCAAGATCGCGCTCGGCCTGTTCGGACTCGAGCTGGACCGGCGCAGCCAGGCAGGAGGCTGGGGGATCACCAGCAACCTTTCCCACCCCGGCATAGCGCCCACCAATCTCCTGGCCGCACGCCCCGAGGTCGGCCGCGCGCGAGACACCGCCGGCAGGCGCCTCATCCACGCACTCTCCCGCCGCGGCATCCTCGTCGGAACGGTAGAGACCGCACTGCTTCCGGCCCTGCTGGCCGCCACCTCACCGGACGCACGCGGCGCCCGCCTGTACGGTCCCAGCGGTCTCGGTCACCTGTCCGGCCCGCCCGCCGAACAGTCCGTCTACTCCCGGCTTCGCAGCGACGACGACGCCACACGCATCTGGCAGATCTCCGAGCACCTCACCCACACCTCCTTCCCGACCGGCGACAGCGTCCGTCCCCGCCTCGGATCGACAGGCCCTGACAACCGTCGACCGCGGTGAGCACCTCGCGGTCGCCCTCGGGGAGCCGCGCCGCCACAGTCATTCGTGGTGTTCCACGACACGCCGAGGCCCTGGGCGCCCCGAGCGAACGTGTATCCGGCTGCCAGATAGGCATTCTCGTTGCGTCGGTAGCCGCCGTCGATGTATCGGTTGTCGCCGATACCGCAGGGAGGGTCTGAGGGACTCAGCGGCTGGTTGCCGAATACAGCTGCGTGAGTGGCGGTCCAGTTTGCACGATTTGTAACAGATCCTGTCCCGCTGCCGAAATGGAATGGGGGGCGACGGACGTCTCAATTCTCGTGGTCACGAACGAATGGAGCGCTGATGAACAAGCAGCTGGGACGACGGGTCTGTGCTGCGGCACTCACTGCTGTCGGACTGGGAACCGCGGTGGCGACCGGAGGAGGCGCTGTTGCGAGTGCTCAGCCCGCGCCACCGACATCGACGACGATGACGTGCTCGAGTGCGAATCCCCTCGTCTGGGCACCGCCGTTCACGTGGACCATCAACGCCGCGTCCGGGGAGTCGCTGCGACCGGGTGGGTCTGCACTGGAGCCGGCAATTCTGCTGAGCGGCGGCAACGAACTGCCGACGCCGCCCGGCGGTCTCATTCCGAGCATCGGCGTCAACTGGTACGGCACGCGGGTGTCGGTCGACTGGCACAACACGACAACCGGCGCGACCGGACACAGCGTCAGCGATGAGGCGGCCTGGCAGCAGAAGCCCGGCATCCCGATCAACCGAACGTGGACGGGAACCGGGACGGTGGCGTTCACCGTGACCGTCCAGACCGGCGCGGGATGGTGGTTCGTCAATTCGCAGAACGCCGTTTGCCAGGGAACGATTTCCGTCGTGCCCGGTCGGTGACCTCGGACGCCCCTCGGCTACAGGTCAGGCGAGGGGCCGTTCGCCGTTCGCCTCGGCGAGTTCGGCAAGCCTGTCGACTGAGGCCAGAAGCATGTCCGACGTGGTGGCCCGGGCGCGCTCGAGGCGTTTCTCGTCGGTCAATCGCGACCAGTCGTAGGTATGCGTGACGCGGACGCTCGCCTCATCGACTCGGTCGAGTTCCCAACGCCACAGATGACCCGGCGGCTGATCGCCTTGCACCGAGGGCAGCCAGGCGATCAGGCGCCCCTCCTCGAATTCCACCACGTGGTTGTCGCGGATGCCGCCGTTGGTGAGCGTCATGGTGAACACGTCACCGACGGCGCGCACCCGCTGCCCGGCGGCGGCCTCGGCCAGGTTGTCGTTGCCGTCCCAACGCGGCTGCTGCGCCGGGTCGGCAATCAGTTCGAAGACCGTCGGTGCCGAGGCTGCGATTATGCGGCCGACGGTCACCACGGTGGGAATTCCGTTCTCCTCAGTCATAACTCGATCCAACCATGAGACGTCCGCAGATCCCGAGCACCATGTCTCTTCGCACGCGCGGCAAGTCGGTCTGTGGAGGGGTGATCGACTTCCCGGCGACACGGAGATCAACGTGTATCGAGTTCGCGAACCGGCCGACGTCTGGATCGCGGATCCGGAGTCGAGCCCGTATGTTCTGAACAAATGTCCATCGAGGGATGGTGACCGTGACAACTGGAACAAGGATCGAGCGACCGCGATGCTGTTGCACGGGGTGTGGGACTCCATGGGTGCTCTGGTGCGGGGGCACACGACGTTGCTCTTCGTGCTGAAGTTCGCAGTCATCGTCATCGCATGGCAGTCGCGATCAAAGGCTTCGCGATGACGGCCCGACAGAACGCCAATTCTTGCGCGCGAGCGTGGCGCCCGAGGTCACCCGGGGCGTGCTGACCGCCGCCGAACTCGAGGCGATGTGCGGCGACCGCAAGGCGCGAAAGGCGTTCCGCAAGGCCGGAGCCGGTCGAATGGAGCGGACCCGCGCCGTACATGTCCTCGACGCCGCCGACGAACTTGCCGGTGCCCGCGGCGCGGACACCGACCGTGTCGCGTTTGCCCGGTCCGAACTCGCCCGCATCCGCAACGGCGCCCCGCCACCTACGAGGGACGCCGCCCCGACGATGTGAGCGCACCCGGTGCACGCCACGGGCGGGTGGGCGAACAGTAGCGTACCGATCGAGACATTCCGGACAACCAAGGAAAGGGCACAACCATGCGCAATTTTCGACGTACGGCAGCAGTGGGAGCCATGCTCGCGGGACTGATGACTGCCGGGGCGGCAACGGCGTCCGCCGCTCCGTTCGGCTCCCTCGGCGACGGACCCGACCTCGTGATAGAGCAAGCGAACGCCGAGGGTGTCAACGCGTGCGCCGTGCGTGTCACGAACGAGGGCGACGGGACCGCCACCGGAGTCACGGTCCACACGCCGCTCGTTTACGAGAGCAGAAGCCTCGGCACGCTCGCCCCCGGCGAATCGAAGATCGCCGAATACTTCGATTGCGGATTCTCGGAGCGGATCTTCTACTTCGCGACGACGAGCGGCGAAACGAATTGGGCCGACAACTTCCTGTACATCGAACTCTGAGCGCCGCCGACAGCCCCGGAGCGGAAGAACTGTCGGCATTCGTCCCTGTTGGACATTTGTGCATGTGGCGGAAAGCGTGACTGTGCTGTAGAACATAAACAGCGAGACCGGTTTGTGATATGAACCACATCTAAACGTTACTTTGCGACACCACTACACAGACATGAACAACAGTTCCGGGGGGAGCGGATCCGCGCAGGTGGATCCGGGTTCGGGAACGGTAAGGACACCACATGCTGTTACCGATGGCACCGACCGATTCACTGTTTCTGCTCGGCGAATCCCGCGAGCATCCGATGCACGTCGGCGGCCTGGCGGTGTTCACGCCGCCCGAGGGGGCGTCGGCGGCCGATGTGCGCGCGATGTTCGATGCCGCGCTGATCGGTGACCAGGTGGCGGTGCCGTTCCGTAAGCGGGCCCGCCGTTCGGTGACGTCGCTCGGCCAGTGGGGCTGGGACACCCTCCCGCACCACGAGGTCGACCTGGAACACCACGTGCGCCGGGACGCCCTGCCTCAGCCGGGCGGAATGGCCGAACTGATGACCCTGGTGTCGAGGCTGCACGGCACCCTGCTCGACCGCAGCCGCCCCCTGTGGGAGATGCACCTGATCGAGGGCCTCGCCGACGGCCGCTACGCGATCTACACCAAGATCCACCACGCCCTCGCTGACGGTGCATCCGCGATGAGGCTGCTCCGCGACAGCATGAGCGAGGACCCGCATCGTCGGAACATGCCCACACCGTGGCAACCCCGCAACCCGCTGACGGCCGTGCCGGACGCGGGCGTCGCGGTTTCGGGTGGGCTCGGCTCGGCACTGCCCGCGATGGCGTGGGACGCCGCCCGCGCCGCGGTCGGCGAGGTGGCCGGACTCCTGCCCGCAGCGGTCGGCACCGTGGATCGCGCCCTGCACGGCAAGGGTGGTGCGGTGTCGCTGACCGCACCGCACACCCTGTTCAACGTGCCGATCAGCGGAGCCCGGCACGTCRCCGCCCGGTCCTTCCCCCTCGAACGGATCCGCCTGCTGGCCAAGCACGCCGACGCCACCATCAACGACATCGTGCTGACGATGTGCGCGGGCACCCTCCGTGCCTATCTGCACACCCGCGACGCGTTACCGGACAATCCGCTGATCGCGATGGTCCCCGTCTCCCTCCGCGCGCCGAATACCGGGGCCGGAGGCAATCGGGTGGGAGTGCTCATGTGCAACCTGGCCACCCACCTCCCCGACCCCGCGCACCGCCTCGAGACCGTGCGCAACTGCATGAACGAGGGCAAGGCGGCCCTCCAGGCGATGAGTCCCGCCCAGGTGCTCGCGATGAGCGCCCTCGGCGCCGCCCCGCTCGGAGTCGAGATGTTCCTCGGCCGCCGCGGCCCGCTGCGGCCACCGTTCAACGTCGTCATCTCCAACGTCGCCGGCCCCCGAACCCCGTTGTACTGGAACGGGGCCCGGCTCGAATCCCTCTACCCGCTCTCCATCCCCACCACCGGGCAGGCACTCAACATCACGTGCACCAGCAGCGACGACCAGATCGTCTTCGGCCTCACCGGTTGCCGCCGCACCGTCCCGGATCTGCACCCCATGCTCGATCAGCTCGACGCCGAACTCGATCTCCTCGAGACCGCCGTCGGACTGTGACCTCGGCGGAGCATCTGCGCGATCACACCGTCACCGTGCTCGCGGCGGCCACGCGCACCTGAAATTCGAGGCGTGACACGGCCTCCCGGGCGGCGTCGAGCGCCTGCTCGGCGGTGTCCCCGACCGCGCGTGCGCATGCGACACGCGAATCGGACGACTCCAGGACGTTGACCGCGCCGCCCGGGCGGACCAGGAGTTGCACGTCGGTCACGCCGTCGACGTTCCGGGCGTCGTCGACGCCGCTGACATCGGTGAGAACACCCGCGACCGGTGCGGCGGCGAACCAGATCGCGGAACAGCGAGCCGGCCGCTCCTCGGCGAGGACGGCCCGGATCCCGGGAAGGACCTTCTCCCCGACGGTCTGCCGCACGACGCATTCGGCGAGGTCCACGCCGGTGGCATCGAGGGCCAGGGACGGTATCTCGTCGCCGCCCATCCGCACATGGGTTTCGATCACCCGGGGACCGGTCGGGGTGAGCACGATCTCGGTGTGGGTTGCACCGAACTCCACGCCGACGGCATCGAGCACACTCGTCACGTACGTATGGATCCGTTCTTCCTGCGCCGCGGAGAGGGCTGCCGGTGCCACGTGCCCGAGTTCGACGAAGGTCGCCGGGTCGGAGTACTTGCGGGTGACGGCCACGATCTGGTGTTCGCCGCATTCCGAGAAGGCCTCCACGCTGAATTGCGGGCCCTCGTGGAACCGCTCCACGAGCACCCCGCTGGTGGTCAGGCCGTCGAAGTCGCCCCCGGCGCGTGCGAACGCCGCGGCCAGTGCGCTCTCCTCCCGAACCACGGCCACCCCGGCGCTGCCCGCGCCGCACACCGGTTTGACCACGCAGGGAAAGCCGTGTTCGAACGCGAAGGAACGCAACGCCTCCACGTCGGCGACGACGGCGGAGGCGGTGGCGTCGACGCCGGATTCGCGAAGCGCGGCGCGCATGGCGTTCTTGTCGTGGACCGACGTCACCGTGCGGCGCGAGTGGGTGGACAGGCCGAGGGCCTCCCCGATCGCGGCGCAGCGGTCCTGGTCGCGTTCACCGAACGTGGCGATCCGGGTGAACGGATGCTGCGCATGCGCGGCCGCGGCCAAGGCGATCCACTCCTCGTCCGGCGCGTCGTGCCGCACGGCGATGACCCGCGAATGCTCGGCCAGACGGCGAAGCTTGGCGACGAATTCCAGTCGGCAGATCACCGAGGTCTGGGTGCCGGGGAGGGCATCGCGGACCCGGCCCGGGAGGTCGCGGCCGCTGCCGACGACGAGGACGTGTTCGGTCATTTCTTCACCTCGAGTATCGAGAAGGGAGACAGTGCAGGATGGTCGCCGGCCGGGAGTTCCTTCGTCCGTGCGCGTTCCGCGAGACTGCGACGCGCCGCCGTCCGGGAGACCAGTGCCGCGGCACCGAACGTCCCGGCCAGGACGGGCCACGCCAGGAGACCGGCCGGCAACAGGACGACGACCAGAACGGCGGGGCCGAGCACCTTCTGGCCCGTCATGCCGAGGCTGAACGCGCCGAGATAGCGGGCCACGGCGGGCTGCGGGGACAGTTCGGCCGACAGTTCCCAGGCGGCCACGGAGTGGATGTTCTCGGCGATCGACAGTGCCACCACCGCAACGACGACGGCGGCGATCGCCGGACCGGTGTCGGCCATCTGGCCGACGGCGAGTGCACCGCAGCAGAAGGCCATCAGCGCCCCGGTCCACGTCAGGAGTCGCGCCGCCGCGGACGTGCCGTCGGCGAACCGGGCGACGTAGACCTGCAGGACCACCGTCAGCACGGTGTTGACCGCCATGAGCACCGGCACCCACGCGAGCGGCACCGACGTGTACTCGATGACCCAGATCGGGAGCAGAACGATCAGCACAGTGTCGTACAGCGACAGCACACCGTTGCCGACCGTGAAGACCATGAACCACCAGTCGCGGAACGGCGAGCGCACCGCGGTTCCGGCCGGCCCGGGATCAGCCGGGAGAGCCTTACGTTGCACCACCGTTCCCGTCCTCCGGAGTACGAACCGGACGGCGAACGCGATGACCACGAAGGAGATTCCGTTGCCCAGGAACAGCGCCGTGAACGCGGCGGAGGTGCCGGTCACGAAGACGACGCCCGCCAGCAGGAACCCCGCATTGAGACCCACGTTCCGGATGGCGCGGATGGTGGCCATCGTCCGGGTCCGGTCGTGGCCACCTATCACCGCCGTCACGACGGCCTGCTGGATCGGGCTGCTCGCCCGGTCGGCCGCGGTGAGCAGCACGGTGAGCACCAGGTAGCCGGTGAAGTCGGATACGAGCGCGAAGCATCCGTAACCGATACCGCGCACCAGCAGGAGGGCCACATAGAACCGGCCCGGTCCCACCCGGTCGGCCAGCCTGCCGAGGGGCACCGGGGCGAGCAGGGCGAGCGCACCCGCTGTCGTGGTGGCCAGGGCGATCTGGTTCGCGGGGAGACCGACGACGCCGATGAAGTACAGGGCGAAGGACGCGAAGAACATCCCGGTGCCCAGCGAGTCGATGCCGGCGCCGACGGCGAGCGTGCGACCGGCCGGGCTGTCGGGGAGCAGCGCATCACCCAGCCGTCGCAGGCGGGCGTTCACGGGATGCTCCCCGGCGTCAGGAAGGCGTGCACCAGATCGGCCGACCGCTGCACGTGGGTGGGTGTCGCCGCCTCGGGCGCCGGACGCCGCAGGTGGTTCCAGGCGTACCGCCGGGCCGCGTTGACGAGTAGTTCGGCGTCCTGAGCCGACGCGGCCGACGCGGACTGCGCGACCAGCGCCGCCGCGATGAGGAGCCGGCTCATCCGGTCGACGAGCACCCACCCGGCGGCGGCGACGGTCGCGGGGTCTGCCCCCACCCATTCGTGGCGGGTTCTGTCCAGGGCACCGAGCGCGTCGTCCACCATCTGCCAGGCCGCGAGCAACCTGCCCTGGGGGGCCGCTCCGAGAAGCTCCCTGGCCCGGTGGGCGGCCGCGTCGAAGTGTTCGCGAATCGTCAGCAGTTCCAACGCATGGGTGGTCAGGGTCCAGCAGTCGGACCGGGCGGTGCCGCTCCCGTCGGCGCGGGTGGTGTCCGCGGCAAGGGAGTAGGCGATGCAGCGCCGGGCCACTCTCCGGGCGCGGCCGTGCGACTGCTCCGGGAGGGCCTGCCACGCCCGGGCGGCCATCACGTCGACGACCCGGTCGGCGATCTCCTCGCGACGCGCATTCGCCCACGCGCTGCCGTCGAGCAGGTATGCCGCGCTGGCGAATCCGGTGACGGCACCTTCCAGGATGCCGAGACCCTCGGCATCCCAGATCGCCGCGACCCGATCCGGTACTGCCGAAGACAGTAGACGCGTGCTCATGCGAACTCCAGCCAGTGCCGGTAGGTGGGCTCACGCCCGCGGACCACGTCGTGGAAGACGTCACGCAACTGTTTGGTGATCGGGCCGCACCCGCCCGCCGCCACCGGCCGGTCGTCGACCGACGCCACCGGGACCACCTCGGCGGCCGTGCCGGTGAGAAACGCCTCGTCGGCGACGTAGAGCTCGCTGCGGGTCAGGCTCTGCTCCCTCACCGTGATCCCCAGGTCGCGGGCGAGCGTGATCACGGTGTCGCGGGTGAGACCGGGCAGGATGTTGTCGCCGACCGGCGGGGTGATCAGCTCACCGTCGCGGACGGCGAAGATGTTCGCGGCGGACGCTTCGGCCACGTGCCCGGTGGAGGTGAGCATCAGCGCGTCGTCGTAACCGGCGCGCAGCGCCCCGACCTTGGCCAGAGCCGAATTGACATAGGCTCCCGTCGCTTTGGCGAGCGGTGGGACCGAGTGGACACCGTTTCGTTGCCAGCTGCTGACGACGAGTCGGCAGCCCTCCTGGTCCGCGGTTGCGCCGAGGTACGAACCCCACGGCCACGCCGCGATCGCCACCCGGGCAGTGTCCAGCGCGGGCGCGACACCCATCGAGCCGTAGCCGAGGTAGACGATCGGTCGCAGATAGCCGGAGTCCAGGCCCGTCCGGCGCAGCAGTTCGAGCGAGATCTCGGTGAGCTCGTCCACCGACCACCCGGGGTCCATCAGGTACACCCGCGCCGAGTCGTGCAGCCGTCGCAGGTGGTCGCGCAGCCGGAACACGGCCGGACCGCGGTCGGTCGCGTAGGCCCGGATGCCCTCGTAGACACCCCATCCGTAGTGCAGACTCGGTGTCAGCACGTGGACCTGCGCCTGGTCCCAGGCAACGAATTCACCGTCCATCCAGACGGTGCCGGTCGGGATCAGTTCCATTGTTCTGCTTTCGGTTCGGTGGCGGCGGGCCGCCGGGACGGGACAGGGACTGCCGGTGCGCCGACCTGGTCCAGCCGCCGCTCGATGCTGCGCGACTGCAGTGTCAGAGCCTCTCGATACTTGTCGGCGCCTTCACCGCGGAAGGCGAACCAGCCCCAGCGGGGTCGCAGTTCGCATCCGCGGGCGATCTTGGCCTCGTAGGCGGCGAGTCCGTAGTGGACGCGACGGATGCCGTGCTCCACCGCCCACCGCGCGGTCTCGTGGTAGGTCAGGGTCAGGTAGCAGCCACGAATCCCCGGGGCGAAGCCCGCGGTCCTGGCGAACAACGCGTCGGGGGTGCGGAGGTAGAGCACGAATCCCACGAGCCGACCGTCGAGTTCGGCACCGAGCACCACACATGAATCGCCCAATTCTTCACGGACGGCGTCGAAATCGCGTCGGACCCGGTCCTCGCCGCCGGGCAGTCCGTACTTGGCCCGGTGCGCGACCTGGAGGGCGACGACCTCGTCGTCGATCGCCTCGCCACCCCAGCGGACCACCGTACGCAGGCCGGCGGCGGTGTAGTCCGCGACCTCCTTGCGGAGCCGGACGCGCCGGCGCTTGCTCAGGCTCGCGACGTATTCCGCCCAGGTGTGTCCGCTCAGGTCCTGCACACCCTCGGCGCCCAGCAGGGCCGCCGTGTACCCGGTGCGGGTGGCGGACCCGTCCACATCGTCGGCGTCAGGACACCCGACGTACAGCAATGCCGTACTGCGGCAGCCGAGTTCGTCGCCGGCCTGGTGGAGCAGGCCGGGCAGGGCCGCCATGACCGCGCGGCGCTGATCGCGGGAACGGCCGGGCGCGTGCGCGACACCGTGGTGGTTTCCGAACGTCGCGAGCGCCAGCGACGGGTACTGATCCTCGCGGGCACCGGACAGCGCCGCGGTCAGCTCGGCCCAGCGCAGCCGATCGGGGTGATCGAGCAACTCCGGTTCGGCCATCGGCCCTGCGGTTCCCGCCAGCCGGGGCGGATCGTAGAAGAGCAGGCCCTCTGGCCGCGCCGTGAACAGCAGCGGCGCGACCGCGACGGTGCGGCCGTCCGCGCGCACCTCGAGGTAACGCACCTCGTGCAGGTCGGTGCGTTCGGTGAATCGCCACCACCGCGCGTCCTCCCAGATGATGTCCGGGTCGGCGATGCCCGCGAAGTCGGCGGCGGTGGGGCGGGCGCCGCGGGGCAGGACGTGGCCGGTGATCCCGTCGACATGGGTGGCGGTCATGCTGCGCCCTCGCTTTCGGCACGGTCCCAATCGAATCCGGCGCTGACCTGTTCTCCGGTGGCGATCAGCCGATTGCCCAGCGCCGTGAAATCGGGGTCGGTCACCACCCAGTAGGCGAGGAAGTCCGCCGACTTGCGCTCGTTGTACCGGGCAGGGGTCCAGTCGTCGCCGACGTGGGTGTTCAGCGTGAAGTCATGCACGCCCGGCGGAGTGTCCGGCAGTCGCAGCACCCGGCCCCGGCGTGGCGGCACGCCGTAGAACGCTGCGTGCGGGGCGATCGCCACCCGGTCCCGGACCGCGTCCAGGTCGGTCGGCAGCCCGCATTCCACCCGCGCCCAGAGATGCCGGGGGTCGATGCCCAGGACGTGGCGGAGCATCGTCGGGATCGGTCCGCCGCCGATCCGTGCGGCCACTTCGCAGAGCACGATGTCGCCGTCGGCGGTGACGAAGAACTCGGCGTGCACGCAGACGGTGGGCGGCGAGCGGAGTGCATCGACGAGCCGCCAGGTCTCGTCCACCAGGCGTGCGCAGACCGGGTCGGTGGTGTCGACCGAGCGGGAGCCGAACGGGGCGTCGGTCCAGTGCTCGAGGCACCCCTGACCGGTGTAGCGGGATGCGATGGCGGCCACCGGGTCTCCGGCCACGCGGAACGCGTCCACGTGGTGCACCGCACCGTCGACGAATTCCTCGACTTCGTACGGTGTCGCCGTGACGATGTCGGCGAGTCGGGCTGCCTGCTCCGGCGAATCGAGCACGTACACGCCGGTGGAGCCGGAACCGCTGCGCGGTTTGACGACGACGCGACCCGGGTTCTCGGCCATGAAGTCGACGATGTCCGCCGGGCCGCGCACGGGGGCGAAGGCCGGGACGAGAAGCCCTGCGGCCTGCGCCAATTCCTTCATCAGGATCTTGTCGCGGTAGGCCCCCGCCGTGGCGGTGTCCAGGCCGGGGAGGCCGAGTTCGCCGCGCAGTCCGGCGGCCCGCTCCACGTCCACCTCGGCCAGCGCGAAGACCGCGGTCGGCCGGTGTCGTCCGGCGAGTTCCCGAGCGGCGGCCAGCACGGCGTCGTCGTCGTGGTAGTCGGTGACCGTGACGATCTCGGCGAATCCCTCACCCGGATCCGATCCCTCGGCGCAGACCGCCCCCAACCGTCCGCGCATCTCCGGCAGCCACTGGGCGAAGGGCAGCCCGGCGGCGCGCGGGCTGATCAGTACGAGAATCATCGAGAAGCCTCCTTTCTCGTCACGGTCAATACGTCGAAAGTTGTTTCGAGCGTGGCGAAAACCTCCGCGGTCCGGGGGTCGAGCGGTATTCCCCGGACCCGCCGTTCGCGCTCGTGGGCGCGTTGCGGATCGCCCGGGGCCACCACCGGTGTCCCGGTGGCGGGCGTTGATCCGCGGACGGTGCCGAGCAGGTCTGCCAGCCCGGCCGCGAAGTGCGCATGCCCGCTGAACGCTCCGGGATCGAGGGCGAGGACGAAATGGCCGACCCCCCGGCTTCGACCGGGCGTTCCCTCACCCACTTGCTCGAGCTGCCAGTCGGGCGGCGACCCGGTCAACACGGCCCCCAGCAGAGTGACCGCCATTGCCAGGCCCTGTCCCTTGTAGCCGCCGAGGGGCGACAGGGCGTACGCCTCGCCGGGCTCYGCGGTGGGCTGCCCGTCGCGGTCGGTGGCCCAGCCGCTGCCCAGTGGTCGCCCCTCGGCCCGGCGGTGCTTCACCTCACCGAAACACACCTGACTGGTGGCCATGTCGAGGGCGAGCCCGTCGTCCCCCGTGCCCGCGGCCACGCTGATCGGGTTGGTGCCGAACAGCGGTTCGACCCCGCCGTACGGAGCGACCCGGGAGGCGGCGGACGTGACGGCGATGCCGATCATCCCCTGCCCGGCCAGGTGCCGGGTGTACACCGACGCCGCGCCGAAGTGGTTGGAATTGCGCACGCCCACCGCCGCGACGCCGAAGGCCTTGGCCCGGTCGGCTGCGAGGCGGGCGGCGGCGAGTCCGGCGAGCACGCCGAGTGCGCCGTCCGCGTCCAGCAGCAGTCCGGCCCCACGGTCCCGGACCACGGTCGGGCACGCCGCCGCATTCGCGACGCCGGTCGCGAGTTCGTCCAGGTATTGCGGCAGCAGCCGCAGACCGTGGGTGTCGATGCCGCGCAGGGACGTGTCGACGAGCGCGGCAGCCACCTGATCGGCGTCGTCCTCGGGCACTCCGGCCTCGACGAGTGCGATCGAGGCGAGCCAGCGGGCCTCCTGCTCGTCGATCAGCGAACCAGTGTTCGGTGTCTGGTGGATCATGAAGTACTCCAATGCATGAAGACGTGGGGCCCGATGCCCGGGATGTCGAATTCCGGGCCCAGAATCCGGAAGCCCTGCTTGACGTAGAAGCCGGCGGCGGTGGTGCGGGCGTTGCACCAGACCGCGCCGGCGCCGGCCAGCGTGGCGTTCGTGAGTACGGTGCGCAGGAGTGTGGTCCCCGCACCGGTACCGCGGACCTCCTCGAGGGTGGCCATACCGCGGAGGCGCCGCCCCCGGCCGGGGAGAAGATTTGGCACGGCGTGCGTTTCGGGGGGATCCTCGTGGTACAGCGAGGCCACGCCGACGGGGCGCCCCGCGACGAGGGTGGCGAAGTGCCGGGTGCCGGCGTGCGCGTCCTCGGGGTAGACGCAGGTCTCGGCCGGTTGACCGGGCCGGAGCACAGTGTGGCGGATCGGTCGCACGTCGGCGGCGGACACCGGCCGCACCCGCCAGCCGTGGGCGGCCGGATCGGGAAGGTAACCGGAACCGGGACGATCCGGCAGGCTGACGCGGCCGGCGCCGTCGAGTGTCAGTCCACGGCCGGTGTTCACCGCCAGAAGATCGACTGCGTCGACATCCAGGTGGTCGGCCAATCCCCCGAGATGGGCTGTGGCCGACACCCCGGCCGCGGATTCGGGCATGCACCCGAGCATCGTGATCAGACCGCGTTCACGCGCCCGGCGCAGCAGCGCGAGCGACGGGGTGATGCCTCCGGCCTTCATCGGCTTCACGTTGATGCCGTCGAACGCGTCGGTGCAGGCGTCCAGGTCTTGCGGCGACGCGATGCTCTCGTCCGCGATCACCGGGATCGGGCTGCGCTCCTTCAGGATCCGGGCATCGCGCCACGCCGAGCGCGGAAACGGCTGCTCGATCAGCTGCACGCCGAGTTCCTGCAGGCCGGGCAGGACGGGGAGCAGCCGGGACAGCTCCCACCCGCAGTTGCCGTCCAGGGAGAACGGCGCGGTCGTATGGCAGCGGAGTTCCTTGACGACGGTGAGGTCGCCCGGATCGGCGAGCTTGATCTTGTACGCCGACCACCCGGGTCGCTCGCGGAGTTTGCGGACCATCACCTCGGTCTCRTCGAGCCCGATGCTGAAGCTGGAGCGCAACTCCTGYGGGCGTCCCAGCCCGAGGGACTGCCACAGCGGCACACCGAGCAGCCGTGCCCGCAGGTCGTGCACCGCGGTGTCGAGGGCGGCCAGGACGAACGGCGAATCGGGAAGCTCCGCGGACAGGGCTCGCCACACGGCGAACGGGTCGTCGGGACCGAGGTCGATCAGTAACGCCGCAATCCGCCGCAGATCCGCGTGCATCCGGTCCAGGCCCGAGTTGTAGTGGTCGGTCATGAACGCGGATGCCTCGCCGAACCCGGCGACACCGTCCTGCTCCACCTCCACCACCAGGCCCCGCTGCACCGGAATCGCTTCTCGGGCAGAGCGCCACAGATGCCGTTGCGTCAAGCTGATCTCGTGCGCGGTGACCTTCACGCGGTGCCTCCGACGCCGAAGAACTCGCGGTCGCGCGGGCCGTGCGGGCGGAGGTCGTCCCACCACTGCGCGTGCTCGTCGTATTTCGCGAAGAACGGTTTGCCGACCAGGTCGGGCCGGCGTGCCTGCAGGAACCGCAGCGCGAACGCACGTCCGCCGTCGAGATCGACGACGCCGTCGACCACGACCTTCCCCGGCGACGCCGACATCACCGGACCCCGCGCGGTCCGCCCGAGTCCGGAGACCCGTTGCAGCGCTTCGCGGTAGATGTCGACCGCTCGCGCCAGTGGCAGACCGAAATACGGTCGCGCACCGGTGTCCCGCTCGACGAACATGTAGTACGGCACGACCCGGTTGCGGACCTGCGCCTGCCAGAGGTCGGCCCACGTGCGCGGGTCGTCGTTGACGTGACGCACCACCGGCGCCTGAGCGCGGAGCACCGCGCCGGTCGACGCCAGCCGGGCCAGCGCCGTCCGGGCGGCATCGGTCTGCAGTTCCGCGACGTGCGACAGGTGCAGCATCATCGCGACGTGTTTCCCGGCGGCGGTCAGCCGCTCGAGCAACCGCAACAGGTCGTCGGCTTCCGGCCCGGCCAACAGCCGGTACGGCCAGAACGAGACGGCCTTCGTGCCGATCCGGATCGTCTCGACGTGTTCTCGCCCCGGTTCGAGTAGCGGCTGCAGATACGAGGCCAGCAACTCGGTCCGCATGACCAGTGGGTCGCCGCCGGTCAACAGCACGTCGGTGATACCGGGGTGCAGGTCGAGGTACCGGGTCATCGCCTCCGGCCCGGACATGGCCATCTTCAGGTCCGGGGTGTCCACGAACTGGGCCCAGCGGAAGCAGTAGCCACAATAGCTGTGGCAGGTCTGCCCCTGGCGGGGGAACACCAGCAGGGTCTCGGCGTACTTGTGCTGCATGCCCGAACCGTCGATGTCGTTGTGCTGCGGAACGTTCATGCTCAGCTGGTCGCCGGGATGCGGGTTCAGCGCCGCCCGGACCGTGTCGACGGCCTGCCGGACGGTGCCCCGATCTCCCTGCGCCACAGCCTGTTCGATCAGCGCGAAGTGCTCGGGCTCGAGCATGTCGCGGTGCGGGAAGGTCAGCCGGTAGATCGGGTCGTCCGGCGCACGGCCCCAGTCGATCAGTTCGTCGACGACGTAGCGGCTGACCTTGAACGGCAGCACCTGGGAGACCACGTGGGCCTCGTGCCCCAGGGTCGGGTCGCCGGTTCGTTCGGCGACGAGCTTGCGGAGCCGGTCGCCGCTGATCGATCGCGGAGCGAGGGCTGTGCGGGTGTCGATATCGAGCACGGTCATTTGTCCGTCACCGCCAGACCCCAATCGAAGTCGACTTCGCCCAGAACATTCATGTCCGACATCAGCGAATACAGACCGCTGTAGTCGCGCACGAGCCGCGAACCGGACTTCTCGGCCCGCACGTCGGCGAGCATCTTCTCCCATCCGGTGACCTTCTCGATCCGGAAGATCGCCTCCCACGTCGAGTAGTCCGTGGCGACGAACGCGTCCAGTCCGGCGACCAGCATGTCCAGGAAGAATCGGCGTTTGACGGGGTCCAGCATGTCGTACACCAGCTTCGCCATCTCGTCGGAAATGGATGCGTGGCAGTACTCGTCCCGGTTGTGCAGCTTTGCGGTGGTGGAGTTGACCACCTGGATGTCATGATCGTCGGCGAGCAGATCGAGATACGCGTTGATCGAGATCTCGGACACCGTGGCGAAGGCCAGCGTGGTCAGGCTGCGCTGCCAGCGTTCGGCGGCACGGGCCCGCAGCCGACGGTGTGCCCGTGAGGTGTGGGATTCGGGTAACGCGCTGTCGGGGAACGGGTTCCCTCGTTTACGTCTGGTCAGCGCACTCGCGTTGATGTGCATCAGGGTGTGGTACTGCTCGTCGACCATGGCCTGGGCGAGGGCGATATCCATGTCCTGGCCGCCGAGACCGGGGAACTCCCCGTCCATGACGAGCGCGAACGCCGGGTTGGCGACGCGTTGCTCGGCGAGCACCGTGTGCCGGTTGTACGCGATCCAGGCCCAGCTCAGCAGCCGCGACCGCAGCGCGTCGGGCATCGCCTGCCACGTCGGATGGTCGCGGAACGGCACGATGCCCTCGGGGTAGTCGGCCCGGCCGGCGTCGAACAACTCGTCGAGGTCGGGCTCGTCGCGCTTCACCGTCGACCGTCGGTGCCAGTTGCCGGCGAGGCGGCTGATGACGGCGTTCTCGGCTTCGTCGGCGGGGTCGAACGACGGCAGCCCGGGGAGGTGGACCAGGCCGTCGGCGTCGGAGCACTGCAGGTCGTCGATGATCATGCGCGGGTCCGGTCGCCGGCCCAGAAACGGGTGAGGTGACGGGCGCGGTCGGCGTACTCCGAGCGCGCGTGCAGCATGCGCTGGTTGTCCCAGATGAGCAGCGCATTCTCGGGAATCAGCACGCGGGTGCGCAGTTCGTGGAACAGGTCGCTGACGCGATGCGCCAACCTGCGACCGGCCAGGCCGAGCGGCAGCCGAGTGTCGTCGACGTCGGAGTCGTGGTGTGGGTCGTAGTCGGCCGCGGTGAGCAGGTTGTAGCTGAAGCGCAGGGCGGTGCGGCCGGTGTCGTCCGCGCCCAGCATCGCGGTGCGTACACCCCCGTCCGGGCCCGGGAAGGTCAGTTCGGCGTCCGTCATCAAGGTGAGCTCGGCCGGTTCCAGGGCGTCGACGAGCCGCCGGATGTCGAGCAGATCGGTGTGGCCGCCGCCGCAGCGCGCCTGCCGGTGGCAGAACAGCGCCAGGTACGCCGGGCTGGGATTCCAGCCCGGGGCCTCGGTATGCGCCAGAATCGTGTTCGCGCTCTGCGAGTACGCCCGATGATCGTTGCCGGGACGGTACGTCACCTCGTGGGTGAGCAGACCGTTGTATTGCGGGACCAGATCACCCAGGGAGCCAACCACTTCCGCTGCAGCGGTGCGGTCGGGCACGTCGTGGACGACGACGTAGCCATCCTCCTCCAGCCGGGACCGGTCGACACGGCCTTCCACCGTTCCCACACCCGCAGAAACGACATGACAATTCGGCGACATCCATTCCTCCATTCCGAAAACCCGACTGGGATACGTACCCCGTGATACCGGTCGTTCGAGACCGGGATCGTCGTGATCGGTTTCAAGAATGTGGTCGTGCCGCCACGCACACCAGGCACCCTAGGGGAGCCAAAACGTCACCCGGAACGAACTGCCGGGGCTGTAACAACAGGGTGCGGGTGAGATTGCGCCGCCGGAACGAGCGGTGGTCGCTGTAGCGTTCTGCGGTCGTTCTCGATGGCGGAAACGGTGCAGATCCCCAGAGGGCCGTCGCGGTCGAACATGGTTGCCGAGCCCACCGCGACTCCGTCGCACGCGCGGTGGCTGTCGGCTTCCAGTCCGAGTTCGATCCCCTCCGGCAGTCTGGTCAGCGCCAGCGTGACGTCACCGTTGATGTATCCGATGCCCTCGGTGCCCATGTTGGTTACCAAATTGGTCAAGTCGGCGATCATTGCTGCACGCACGAAGGGGGTGGTCGCTTCTCCTGCGATCACCGACCACCCTGTCGTCCAGATCCGTTTCCGATCAGAGGTTCGCCAAGCCGGTCCTCCGTGCGGCAACGGCCCCCAGTCGGAATTCTCCCCACTGGTGCCGATCAACCGCTCGCCGACATGCTCGGCCGGCGAGGGAGGCTGAGGGATGCGGGAGTCGACCCAATGCGCTCCTGCTGCGTTCCTCGATTTCCGGTAGAAAGCAACCGTGGCCCTGGCCACGGCTTCATCCGACTGAATCAATTCCGCTTCGACAAGTCGAATTCGGTTTCCCCACCGGATGATCCGTGATCGAACATCGATCCGACCCATCCTCACCGGACGAAAGAGATCCGCGGTCACTCGGGTGGCGAAGAATTCATCCTGCTTGTACTCACCCTCGATGGCGTGGGCAAGCAAACCCAGCACCGCCGGACCGGACACCATGTCCGCCGCCCATCCGCTGATGGCGGCCGCCCTCGGCTCGTACCCCGAACCTGCACGAGCGAAGAACGGTTGAGCGGTGTGTGCCGATCTGGCTGTCGCCTGTTCCGCGTCGAGCTGCGCGTCGGCTGTCACTTCAGTTCCACAGCGTGGCGGCGTCGACCGCTTCGGTGGCCGGGGGGCCGGGTAGCCCGGGCTCGCTGCGGGAGAATCGCGGCGCGGGCCGGTGCTGGGTGACCCGGTCCAGTTCGACGAGGGATCCGCGCGCGGCGATGTGCGGGTTCTGGGGTGCCTCGGCGAAGGTCAGCACCGGKGTGGTGCAGGCGTCGGTGCCGTCGAAGATCGCCGCCCATTCGTCGCGGGTCTTGGTGAGGAACACCTCGGCGAACTGTTTCTGCAGCTGCGGCCAGCCGGTCCGRTCGTTCTGGGCCGGTAGATCGRCCGGGTCCAGTCCCAGACCCTCMACCAGCAGTGCGTAGAACTGTGGTTCGACCGCACCGACGGCCATGTATCGGCCGTCCGCGGTTTCGTAGGTGTCGTAGTACGGCGCGCCGGTGTCGAGCATGTTCACCCCGCGCTCGTCCGACCACCGGCCCATACCGCGGAAGCTCCAGATCATGTGCGACAACGCCAGGGTGCCGTCCACCATGGCSKYGTCGACGAYCTGACCCTTGCCCGACGTGTGGCGCTCGATCAGCGCGGCGAGGATGCCGAACACGAGGAACATCGAGCCGCCGCCGAAGTCGCCGACCATGTTCAGCGGCGGCACCGGGCGCTCGCCCTTCCTGCCGATCGCGTGCAGCACACCGGTCAGCGAGATGTAGTTGATGTCGTGGCCGGCCGTCTGGGCGAGTGGACCTTCCTGCCCCCAGCCGGTCATCCGGCCGTAGATCAGGCGCGGGTTGTGCGCCAGTGCGACGTCCGGGCCCAGWCCCAGGCGCTSGGTGACGCCGGGGCGGAAGCCTTCGATGAGCACGTCTGCCCGCTCGACGAGGCCGAGGACGAGTTCGATGTCGGCGGGGTCTTTGAGATTCGCTTCCACGACGCGGCGGCCGCGGTGGGTCTGGTCGCGGGGCTGCCCGGCTGTCGGSAGCAGGCCGGCGCGCTGTACRCGGACCACGTCGGCGCCGAGGTCGGTGAGCAACGTCGCAGCGTGCGGGCCGGGACCGATGCCGGCGAGTTCGACAATGCGGACACCGGTGAGTGGTCCGGTGCAGGGGGTGGTCGCCATGAATTCTCCCTCTACTTCTGGGCGATGGAACATGTTGTGACGCTGAATGTTCAGCCGACTCGAGCGGGTTGCGTGGTGGACAGCAGGGTGGGCAGTGCCCGAGCGAGGTTGCGCTCGTGGATCTGCGAGGCACCCTCGTAGATGCGCAGCGCCCGCACGTCACGCCACATGCGCGGCACCGGGTGTTCGCCCACGATGCCGGCTCCGCCGAGCACCTGGACCGCCCGGTCGGCCACGACGGATGCCATCTCGGTGCAATAGAGTTTCGCCGCCGAAATGCGATGCCGCGGCGGGGTGCCGGCGTCGAATTCGCGGGCGCAATCCAGGATCATCGACCGTCCCGCCTCGAGCTCTGCGTAGCTGCGACCGAGCATGGCCTGGACGGCGCCGAACTCGGCCAGGGGTTGCCCGAATTGCTCCCGCTCACCGGCGTGCCGCACGGCCTCGGTGAGCAAGCGCGTGGCCTGACCGACGGCGGTGGCCGCGACGTGGGTGCGGGCCTGGTTGATCCCGCGCATGGCGTGCGTCATTCCCAGGCCTTCCACCCCTCCGATCAGCCGGTCTGCGTCTACTCGCACCCCACGCAGACTGACCTCGGCGACGGGCCCCTCGGCGTGACCGTTCATCAACTCGGGCAACCGGGTCTGCACGCCGGGAGTGTCCCGATCCACCAGGAACGACGAGACACCGCCGTCCTCGGTGCGGGCGAACACCACCAGCACGTCCGCCCACCCGCCGTTGGTGATGTAGCGCTTCTCCCCGTCGATGACGTAGCCGCCACGCGTCCGGGTCGCGGTGGTCCGTACCGCGGACGCGTCGCTCCCGGCGTACTCCTCGGTGAGCGCGAAGGCCATCACGCACTCCCCGGCCGCCATCGCGGGGAGGTACCTCTCGCGCTGCGCGTCGGTGCCGTATTCGAGCAGGATCTGCGCGGCCAGCCCGATGCTCGTCGAGAACCGCGACCGGTACACCGCCGAGGATCGGGTGAACTCGAACGTCAGGAGCACCTGCTGCTCGACGGTCCACCCGAGGCCGCCGACGCTGGTGGGCAGGGTGATGCCGAACAGACCGAGCTCGCTCATCCGTCGGACGAGGTCCGGGGGCACCGCACCGGCGGCGACCATCTCATGCTCCCGCGGGATCAGTTCGTCGTCGGTGAAGTCGCGAATCACCTGCCGGTACGTCTCGAAGTCGAGGGTGCGGACCCGGGGATCGATCACGTGAATGCTCCTGTTCGTGAGGGTGAAAGCTCCT
The DNA here is from genome assembly GCF_056402775.1 of Rhodococcus sp. P3_B8. Lineage (NCBI taxonomy): Bacteria > Bacillati > Actinomycetota > Actinomycetes > Mycobacteriales > Nocardiaceae > Rhodococcus > Rhodococcus sp. P3_B8. The sequence continues at coordinate 4,814 of NZ_JBFUGT010000023.1, read as the reverse complement.
GCGGGACTGGGTCAGAAACCGGCCGACTTGGCGATGATCGTCTTCATGACCTCGTTGGTGCCGCCGTAGATCCGCGAGACGCGGGTGTCCGCGTACAGCCGGGCGATGGGGTATTCGAGCATGTAGCCGTATCCGCCGTGCAGCTGCAGGCACTTGTCGATGATCTCGCCGGCGTTCTCGGTGCAGAACAGCTTCGCCTTGGCGGCATCGGCGACGCTCAGGTCGCCGGTCTCGTGTAGCTCGATGGCCCGGTCCACCATGGCCTGCGCGGCCTCCACCTTGGCGATGCATTCGGCGATGACGAATTTGGTGTTCTGGAAGTCGGCGACGGGCTTGCCGAACACCTTGCGGTCACGCACGTAGTCGGAGGCGAACGTGATGGCGCCGGTGGCGGCGGCGGTTGTGGTGACCGCGATCATAAGGCGCTCCTGCGGAAGGTTGTTGGCCAGGTAGCCGAACGCCGCGCCCTCTTCGCCGAGCAGATCCTCGACAGGCACCCGCACGTCAGTGAAGGAAAGCTCGGCGGTGTCGGAGGTGCGCATGCCGATCTTCTCGAGCTTGCGACCCACCTCGTAGCCCTCGCTCGTGGTGTCCACGGCGAGGATGCTGAGGCCGGCGCGGCGGTTCTCCTCGGTGGCCGGGGAGGTGCGGCAGACGACGAGGACGCGGTCGGCTTGAACGCCTCCGGTGATGAAGGTCTTGGCGCCGTTGAGGATGTAGTGGGTGCGGTCCTCCGACAGCCGGGCGGTGGTCTTGATGCCGGCGAGGTCCGAGCCGGTGCCCGGCTCGGTCATCGCGATGGCGGTCATCATGTCCCCGCTGACGAACCCGGGCAGCCAGCGCTGCTTCTGCTCCTCGGTGCCGTAGGTGAGCAAGTAGGGCAGCACCAGGCCGGTGTGCACGCCGAATGCACCGAAACTGACTGCGGCGCGGGCGGTCTCCTCGGAGAGCACCGCCTGGTACTTGAAGCTGGTCTCACCGGCTCCACCGTAGGACTCGGGTACGGTCATTCCGAGCACGCCCAGCTTGCCGAGCTGACGGTAGAAGTCGCGCGGCACCATGCCCTCGCGCTCCCAGTCGGCGAAGTTCGGCGTGACCTGCGACTCGATGAAGTCACGGATGACTTTGCGGAAGTCTTCATGTTCCTGGTTGAACACGATGCGCTGCATGTCTTTTCCTTCTTTCTGCGGACTAACGTGGACGGGTTTGGGGAATGCGGCCGCGTCAGCCGAGGATTCGGGCGCGGTCGCGGTCGGAGTTGACGGTGAGGAGGGCGATCACCGCGCCGATGACGGCGGCGATGCCGAAGATCTGGAAGGCCGAGGCGTAACCGCCGGCGGGGGTGGCGGCATTGTCGACGATGACGCCGGTGAGGTACGGGGCGATCAGGCCGCCGGTGGCCATCATCGCCATGAACACGCCCAGCACGCCTGCCATCTGCTGCGGCGGGCAGATCTCCGAGATCGCGGCATTGAACAGCGGGATGATGACGGTGCCGACACCGTAGCCGATCGAGACGACCATCACCGCGACGATGGGCGTCTGGATGTACGGCATGGTGATCAGTGCGACGCCGCACAGCAGCAGTGCGATTCCCGGCACGATGCCGCGCAGCACCCGGGAACTGGCGCCGCGCACCAACAGCCGGTCACTGACCGAGGTGCACAGGAACATGAAGAACAGTCCGGCGATGCTGGGGATCCCGAACATGGTGCCGGCCTGCACCCGCGAATAGCCCAGGCCGACCTCGAAGTAGGACGGCAACCACGTCAGCACGACGGTGACGAGAGCGTACATGGTGAAGACTGCGGCGAGCGCGCCGAGAAAAGTCGGTGTCCGGAGGATCCGGGACCATGGCACCTTGGGGTCGGCGGTCGGCGCAGCGGTGTCGAAGTTCGCGGCGGCCTTCTTGACGGGGCGCTTGCCGTAGGGCCCTCCTTGCCAGGTCACGAGCCACACGACGGACCAGACCACGCTGACCATGGCGAGGATGAGGAACGTGGATCGCCACCCCCAGTTCGCGACGGCCAGGGCCATCAGTGGGGCGATCAGAATCTTGGCGATCGACGCACCGGAAGCCAGGAAAGCGCCGGGCAGCCCACGCTTCTCTACGGGATGCCAGGAGTAGGCGCCGGTATGGATCAGCGCCCCCGACGGCCCCTCGAAGAATCCCAGCGCCATCCGGCTGATCAACAGCATCGTGAAGCCGGCAACGACCACCAGCGGCACCATCGACGCCGCCCAGGCCAGGCACAACAGCAGTAGCAGCCAGCGCAACGACATCCACTTGTGCAACACCCCGGCAAAGAAGCCGCCAACGGTGAATGCCAGGAAAAATGCACTGCCTACGAGCCCGATCTGGGCGGAGGTCAGACCGAACTCTTTGGCCAGCGGCTGGGCAACCAGCCCGAAGACGGCCTTGTCGGCCCAGTTGACGACGACCAACAGCACCAGAATTCCGGTGAGGCCCCAGGCCCGCACGCGGGACTCCCCTCCTACTTCGGGTGACACAACGGGGGGAACGTCCTGCTTGCTCGATGTCATTCTCATCGATCCTTTCGGGCAATGGCGACGGCTGCGCGGCGCGGAGACGCGGGGACTCGGAGCGAACTGTGACGCGAACCACCCCGGTTCGAAAAAGTAAATCATCATCCGGCAACAAAGGGCAATAGTTCACTGAAAGACGTCGAACACTTCTCGCGATCACGCCTTTGAGCTACGAAATCAGCTGCAAGACGGCGGGAAGAGCGTGGTGGACAGAATCCGCCCGGTCGTGTTAAGTAAATATTGATTCGATCAGAGAGGGGTCAGATATGACTCGCAAGGTCCACGTCGCCGGAGTCGGGATGATCCCGTTCACCAAGCCCGGCAAGAGCGAGAACTACAACGTCATGGGCGAGACGGCTGCCCGCGCAGCATTGCGTGATGCCGGGATCGAGTACTCCCTCGTTCAGCAGGCCTACGCGGGGTACGTGTACGGCGACTCCACGGCCGGTCAGGCCGCTCTGTACGGACTCGGGCTGACCGGAATCCCCGTCTTCAACGTCAACAACAACTGCGCCACCGGCTCGTCGGCGCTGTACCTGGCCCGCCAGGCCGTCGCCAGTGGTGCCGTCGAGTGCGCTCTGGCCGTCGGGTTCGAGCAGATGAAACCCGGTGCGCTCAAGCGGGTCTGGGACGACCGCCCGGCGCCGATGTTCCGATTCGACGACCTGATGACGGAGATTCAGGGCGTCGACGAGACGTCCCCGCACGCGGCCCAGCTGTTCGGCGGCGCGGGCGTTTCCCACATGCAGAAGTACGGCACGAAGCCGGAGACGTTCGCGAAGATCTCGGTCAAGGCCCGCAAGCACGCGGCCAACAACCCCAATGCCGTCTTCCGCGACCTGCTCACGGAGGAGCAGGTGCTCGAGTCGCCGCACATCTTCGGCCCCTTGACCAGATACCAGTGCTGCCCACCGACCTGCGGCGCCGCAGCGGCAGTGGTGTGCAGCGAAGAGTTCGCCCGCAAGCACGGGCTGGCGGCGGACGTGGTGATCGAGGCGCAGGCCCTCACGACCGACACCGCCAGCACGTTCGAGGACCGGGACATGATGAAGGTGGTCGGCTACGACATGACCGCAGCGGCCGCCGCCCAGGTCTACGAGGCCGCGGGCATCGGCCCCGAGGACGTACAGGTCGTCGAACTGCACGACTGCTTCTCCGCCAACGAGCTCATCACCTACGAGGGACTGGGTCTGACCCCCGAGGGCACCGCCGAGAAGTTCATCCTCGACGGCGACAACACCTACGGCGGCCGGGTGGTCACCAACCCGTCGGGTGGTCTGCTCTCCAAGGGGCACCCGCTCGGCGCCACCGGACTGGCCCAGTGCGCCGAACTCGTGTGGCAACTTCGCGGTCAGGCGGGGGCGCGTCAGGTGGAGGGCGCGCGGATCGCCCTGCAGCACAACTTGGGGCTCGGCGGCGCGTGTGTGGTCAGCATCTTCAAGAAGGTGGGCTGACGTGGCACTCGATCCGGCCGTCATCGGCAAGGTGATCCCCGGTCACGAAGTGGTCGTCGAGCGCGGACGTCTGCGCTTCTTCGCGCAGGCCATCGGCGAGACCAACCCGATCTACTTCGACACCGAGGCCGCCAAGGCGGCCGGGCACCGCGATGTACTCGTGCCGCCGACCTTCCTGTTCTGCCTGGACATGGAGAAGCCGGACCCGTTCGCCCTCATCCGCGAACTCGGGATCGACATGCGGTACGTGCTGCACGGCGAGCAGGCGTTCAAATACCACTCGCCGGCCTACGCCGGCGACACGCTGGCCTACAACGGCACCGTCACCGACGTGTACTCGAAGAAGAACGGAGCGTTGGACTTCCTCGTCCGAACGGTCGACGTCACCCGCGACGGTGAGCCGATCGCCCGCCTCACCAACACCCTCGTCGTCCGGAACCCGAAGGCGGAAAAATGAAAACAGGCGACTCCCTCCCGGAATTGCAGCTCGCCGGCATCAGCCGCACCACGCTCGCGCTCTACGCCGGCGCCTCCGGTGACCACAATCCGATGCACATCGATCTCGACGTCGCGCGCTCCGGTGGCATGGACGACGTGTTCGCCCACGGCATGCTGTCGATGGCCTACCTCGGCCGACTGCTGACCAATTACGTTCCCCAGGAACGACTCTGCTCCTACGGCGTACGATTCGCCGCCATCACCCCGCTGCACGCGAAGCCGACGTGCACCGGAACCGTGACCAAGGTCGAGGACGGCCTGGCCCATCTGGACCTCACCGTCACCCTCGCCGACGGAACGGTCACCCTCCGCGGC